>NZ_JBHUGI010000010.1:0-91395 GCF_042681925.1 Sporosarcina siberiensis | reverse complement strand
TCAAACTCTCCATAATATCTGAAGTCTGATATGCAGCGCATTGCGTTGTCAACTTCGCTTACTCAGTCGGTCACGTACCCAAAAGTACGCTCCCTCCTTCGTGCGCTCGTTTCCTAGCACTGAACTACATCTCAGCCATCAGAGAAATTACAGAAACTTGAATAGCTCTAGTTTCTATGCTGGCATTAGAGAAGAATGTACTTTATTCTTCTAAAAGAATAATAAAACCATTCTTCAATGATGTCATGTCGAAGGATTGAAATTCAATCCTTCTGGTTGTTTCTGTTCTTCTGACGGAAATCAGTTTACTTAGAAACGTTTATACTCTCCACACCGAAGTGTATCGAGTTCGAAAAATCTATCGACGTTTTGCTGTTCAGTTTTCAAGGTTCATTTGTTTTTATTAGTTCGCCTCTTCGTTACGACGACTTCTCTAATATAACATTTCTTACTTATGTTGTCAACAACTTTCCAAATTTCTTTTTCGAAGTTGTTGTTTGCCTCTCTGTGAGGACAAGTAATAATATACCCCATAGTGCAGTATAAAATCAAGTCTTTTTTGAAAATAGTTTATTCTTTACTTTTTCTAGGTCGATTACAAACAATAAAATCCCTGAAATTACTATTAAACCCCCTATTACTTGTGATGTTACCAGCGTTTCTTTAAAAACATAATACGCCAAGATAGAAGCCCCCACTGGTTCAAAGAGAATAGCGATTGATATTACGTTGGTACTTACCCACTTAAGTGCCCAATTAAAAAAGGTATGTCCTAATAAATTTGGAATGATTGCTAACATAAGAAACCAAAACCATTCTGAGTTTGGATAAGGACCAAATGATTCACCTTTTATAAGAACATAAAAAAACAATGTAACAGTACTTATTGAATAAACTATAAAAGTATATGTAACAAGTGAAAGTCTCTTACGTACATCTTGTCCAAAAAGAAGATAAGTTGTTATGAGTGCACACGCAATCAGAGCTAACATATCTCCAAAAAATGCTGTACCGCTTAATTTGAAATCGCCCCAACTAATAATCACGCTGCCTAGAATTGCGATGACTGCTGATAAGATTGTTTTTACGGATAACCTTTCTTTAAAGAAGAAGTATGTACCGGCAAATGCAAAGATCGGTTGTAGTGTTACCAATACCGTCGAGCTTGCAACTGAAGTGTAGTTTAACGATTCAAACCAAAGTATAAAATGGAAGGCTAAAAATACACCAGCAATTGTTGAAAAGACCCAATCTCTCTTGCTTAATAGAAATACTTCTTTTCTGTATTTTATTAAAAAGAAAGGAAGCATTATTAATATCGAAAATAACATTCTATAAAAAGCAATGACACCGGCATCGGCTGTTGCTAACTTTACGAATATCGCCGATAAGGCTACTGATATTACTCCGATCATTATTGGTATGTAAGGGTGAATCTTAGGTTGTTCCATTTTAGCATCATCTCTTTCTGTCCAATTTAGTTACTAATTTAGCTTTCCAGGTAATATAATAGAGAGTATAACATTCATGTTTACTATAGTGCTACAGGGGGGATAATGATGGAATGGATTGCAAATGAAGCCGCGTACCCAGAAATATTCATTAAACTGTTAATAGCCCTCGCTTTAAGTTTGGTTATTGGCGTTGAAAGAGAAATCAAGAAAAAGCCAATCGGTTTAAAAACCAGTGCCGTTATTGCAACTTTTAGCTGCCTTTTAACAATTGTCTCTATAGAAGCAGCTTATCATTTTACAGCTAACGAGGAGATAAATATTACTATGGATCCTCTCCGATTACCAGCACAAATTGTAAGTGGTATCGGTTTTCTTGGTGCTGGTGCGATTCTAAGAAGGGATAACGACAATATTACCGGATTAACAACAGCAGCTATGATTTGGGGCGCAGCTAGCATCGGAATTGCTGTTGGGACAGGGTTTTATATTGAAGCAGCATTTACCGTCTTAAGTGTTATATTTGTAATTGAAATTCTATCACCTATTCTAACTAAATACGGTCCTAAAAGACTTCGTTCAAGTGAAGCAAGTTTCACTATCAGTGTTCTTGATAAACTAAAAATCGAAGAACTTATCTCGCTATTAAAATCAGAAAACATGACTATCAAGAATTTACGCATTAAACAAGTTGTCACAAACAAGGATCATGTAACACATGAGCTCGGATTCCGCCTTGCAGCTGTTACAAAAAAACCCACATCCCAATTATATCTTGAATTAACAGCACTACCTTATGTAGAATCAGTTGAAATAGAATTTTTTACTTAATGGAGGAATCATATGAAGGAACTATTAATACTACTAAAAGACGGAAACAAACCATCCTTACTTGCCGGGGTTGTCAATACTATTATAGGTGTATTAAAAGCAGTCGCATTCTTCCTAACAGGTAATGTTGCTATGTTTGCGGAAATGTTGCATTCATTCGGTGATGCAGCAAACCAATTTTTTGTTTATATCGGTTCTGCTTTATCAAAAAAAGCACCAACTCCTAAATATCCCAATGGTTTTGGAAGAATCGTGAACTTAGTTTGCCTTGGTGCGGTGATAATTGTAGCCATAATGTCTTATGAGGCTATTAAAGAAGGTTGGCATCACGTACTCAATCCAATCGTGTCCGGCGGCGTTTATATCAATTTATCTGTGCTCGGTTTCGCTATCCTTCTCGAATTCTTTGTCCTTTATAAAGCTGGTAAAGAAGTGCTTCATGAAGCCGGCATTGAACAAAAAGGGTTACTTGCACCGATTACTTCTAGCTTTAGTCACTTAGACCGGGCTAAACCGGCAACAAAGTTGGTATTTATGGAAGACTTAGTCGCAACGGCTGGTGGTATACTTGCATTTTCAGCAGTTCTTATCGCACACTTCTTAGGATTTCTTGCAGCAGAAGGAATTGCTTCCATTATGATTGGTTTAATGATGTTTTATGTAGTAGGGAAAGTTTTCCTAGAAAATGCCAGGGGCGCAATTGGAGAAACCGATGAAGAAATGCTTAATCATATTGCACATATAGTAGCTGTTGACGCAGACGTATTGGATATCCAACGAATCGAGGTTGTTAAAGAAGGTGAATTCCTACACGTTGAACTCGTTATCGAAGTTGCTCCAACTCACACAGTAGCTTATATTGATGATATTCGTGACCGATTAATGCAAATCATTTTAAACCAAAGAGGTGTTCAAGATGTTATGATATCCTTTGATGAAGATGACGGTATTAAAACATGGACTGGATCCAATACGAATACTACTCTCAATGAACACAGTGCAAAATTTCCTGAATAAGAAAATGCCACATGGGAGTTAATTCCCTTGTGGCATTTCTTTATTTATAGAGAAAGGCGAAGTATAGATAAAACATCTTCTTTATCTAAACTTGCAAATCTCCCAATATTACCGTTGACTGTAGCTTTTTCTGCCATCAACTCAAGATTTGAATCATCTATATTATAATACGCAAACGTTTCCGGAGCACCCATCGATTTCCATAATGATGCAAGACGATCGATTCCCTCGTTAGCAATTTGTTCTGCAGTTTTCCCTTCCGGATTCACCCCGAAAACTTTCACTCCAAGTTTGGCGAATCTTTCAGGATTGACTTTAACGTTATAACGCATCCATTGAGGGAATAAAATTGCTAATCCTCCTGCATGGGGAATATCATAAACCGCCGATACCGCATGTTCAATTTCATGTGTTGCCCAATCTCCATTGTAGCCCATTTTCAAGAAACCGTTCAGCCCCATTGTACCTGCGAATAAAATTGTTTCTCTAAGGCTGTAGTCTTCCAAATTCTCAATGAGTTTCGGACCGTTTTCTATAATTGCCCGAAGAACACCTTCGCACATTTCGTCTTGTACCGGAGTATTAGTTGCTTCATTAAAGTACTGTTCCAAAACATGAGACATCATATCAACTATCCCGTATATCGTTTGATCTAACGGAACTGTTTTAGTATACGTTGGATCTAAAATTGAAAACTTCGGGAAACTGAGCGGACTTCCCCAACCATATTTCTCTTGAGTTTCTTCATTTGTAATAACAGAACCCGCATTCATTTCAGAACCCGTAGCAGCAAGAGTTAAAACAGTACCAAAAGGCAGTGCATCTGTCGGAAATGCTTTTTTACTAACAAAGTCCCATGCGTCTCCATCATACTTGGAAGCTACGGCAATGAGTTTCGTACAATCTATAACAGATCCTCCACCTACCGCAAGCAATACATCGATATTTTCCTTTTTACATATCGCTACACCCTTACGCACTGTTGAAACGCGCGGGTTTGGTTCAACACCTGCTAGTTCATGAACTTCCATTCCGATGTCATTTAGAATTGTATTGAGTTCTTCATATAGACCACTTCGTTTAACACTTCCACCGCCATATACTACAAGAACTCTTTTTCCATATTGGGGTAATTCCTGAATTAGTTTCGAAATTTGTCCTTTTCCAAAAATAAGTTTTACTGGATTTTGAAATGTAAAATCATTCATAAAAACTCCTCCTTCAATTTAATACCATTATCCGTATTTCTAATAACTTTTGCAAAAATAAAGGATTTTTGTATGAATTTAAACTACTTGGGAATAGTAGTAATGGAGGTGCATAATATGGGGACAATTCATAAAATTGCTCTTGCACTGACAATCATCGGTGCATTGAATTGGGGACTTGTCGGTGTCTTCCGCTTTGATGTAGTCGCTGAATTGGCTGGTGGCTATAGAGAACCGTTTGCTAGACTTGTTTACATTCTAATTGGTGTTTCAGGACTTTTAAATCTTGGATTATTATTCGATGATTTTCGCAACCGAGAAGCAATAGAAATTCAAACACCGAAAGAAGTATAAAAAAAGACGTTTCCCTTGTTAAGAGGGAAACGTCTTTTTTATTATTTATGCCCAACCACGGAAACGAGAAGCTTCTGCAGTTTTGCGCAAGCCAATCATATATGCAGCAAGACGCATATCTATGTTACGAGTTGTTGCCATTGAATAAAGGTTCTCAAATGCATCAACCATTTTCTTAGTCATTCTTTCACGAACTTCTTCTTCAGTCCAATAATATCCCATGTTGTTCTGTACCCACTCAAAATAAGATACAGTTACACCACCAGCACTTGCTAAAACGTCTGGAACGAGAAGGATACCACGGTCAGTAAGAATTTTAGTTCCTTCTGCAGTTGTTGGTCCATTTGCAGCTTCTACTACAATTGTTGCTTTAATATTATGTGCATTTGCTTCAGTAATTTGATTTGCTATTGCAGCTGGAACTAGTATATCACAATCTAATTCAAGTAATTCAGCATTCGAAATAGTGTTATCAAACAGTGTTGTTACAGTTCCAAAGCTATCACGACGATCTAATAGATAATCAATATCAAGACCTTCAGGATCATGAAGAGCACCATATGCATCTGAAATACCAATTACTTTAGCGCCTGCATCATGAAGGAATTTAGATAGGAAGCTTCCTGCGTTACCAAATCCTTGAATAACAATACGTGCGCCCTTCATATCGATTCCGCGACGTTTTGCAGCCTCTTCGATAATAATTGTAACTCCTTCAGCAGTTGCGCGATCTCGACCTTGTGAACCACCAAGCACTATTGGTTTCCCAGTAATAAATCCTGGTGAGTTAAACTCATCAATTTTACTATACTCATCCATCATCCATGCCATAATTTGCGCATTTGTAAAAACATCCGGTGCTGGAATATCTTTTGCAGGTCCCATTACTTGGCTCAGCGCACGAACATAACCACGACTTAAACGCTCAAGTTCGCCCATTGACATTTCACGAGGATCACAAATAATCGCACCTTTACCTCCACCATACGGAAGGTCTACAATTCCTGCTTTTAAAGTCATCCACATTGAAAGCGCCATGACTTCTTCTCTTGTCACATCAGGATGAAAACGAACGCCACCCTTTGTCGGTCCAACAGCATCATTATGTTGTGCACGGAAACCCGTAAACACCTTAATTTTTCCATCGTCCATACGAATAGGTATGCGAACTTCTACCATACGAATTGGTTCTTTAAGTAGATCGTACATTCCTTCGTCATATCCAAGCTTCTCGAGCGCCTCTTTAATGACTACTTGCGTCGACGTAAATAGATTTAGGTTTTCAGTCAATTGATTTTCGCCTCTTTGATTCATAATTGTTTACTTCGGTCATATTATAGCATATTCCGCTATGTTATTGGAAGAATACTACCTACTTAACCTAAAACTATTTTGATTTTCTCCAATGCCCAATCAATTTCCTCTTTTGTTATTACAAGAGGTGGTGCAAAACGAATCACAGTATCATGCGTTTCTTTACAAAGTAGACCATGTTCTTTTAATTGCTCACAATAAGGACGTGCCGCTTCTGTAAGCTCAACACCTATAAATAATCCACGACCTCTAACTTCTTTGATCATCGGATTTTTAATTTCCTTAAGTTTTTCCATGAAATAATTTCCTAACTCTAGTGAGTTATTTGCTAATTCTTCGTCTTCTAAGACTTCAAGTGAAGCAATTGATACTGCACAAGCCATTGGATTTCCACCGAAAGTTGAACCGTGTGATCCAGGATTGAATACACCAAGAATATCCTTATTAGCAAGTACACAAGAAATCGGGAATACTCCTCCGCCCAAAGCTTTACCTAAGATATACATATCAGGCTCGATGCCTTCCCATTCGCATGCAAACATTTTACCTGTACGACCTAAACCTGCTTGAATTTCATCTGCAATAAATAAAACATTATGCTTTTTACATAGGTCACTAGCAGCCTTCATGAATCCTTCAGATGGTATTAAAATTCCTGCTTCTCCTTGAATAGGCTCAATTAGGAATGCAGCCGTATTTGGAGTAATTGCCGCCTCAAGTGCTGCAATGTCGCCGTATGGAATAAGTTTAATTCCAGGTAGCATTGGACCAAAGCCGCGTTTGTATTCTTCATCAGATGATAAAGATACAGCTGTCATCGTACGACCGTGAAAGTTTCCTTCACAAGCAATGACTTCAGCTTGATCCTTAGCAACACCTTTTACATCATAAGCCCAACGACGTGCTGTTTTAACTGCTGTTTCAACAGCTTCAGCACCTGTATTCATCGGAAGTGCCATATCTTTACCAGCTAGACCACAAATCTTTTCGTACCATGGTCCAAGTTGGTCGTTATGAAACGCACGTGAAGTTAGTGTAACTCTATCTGCTTGATCTTTTAGGGCTTGAATAATTTTCGGGTGACGATGTCCTTGGTTTACTGCCGAATAAGCAGCAAGCATATCCATATATTTATTTCCTTCTGGATCCTTTACCCAAATACCGTCAGCTTCTGAGATAACGATTGGAAGTGGATGATAGTTATTTGCACCATACTGGTTTGTTTGCGCTATTACTTTGTCTGAAATTGTCATATACGATTCCTCCTAATTTAGGCAGCAGACACATCTATACGATGTGCCTGCTTTACCTGTTTTTTATTATAGTGTTTCTGAAGTAGTTTTACCTTGCATATGCAACTGTAAATAATCAGGTCCGCCCGCTTTTGAATCTGTACCCGACATGTTGAAGCCACCAAATGGTTGGTATCCAACAATTGCACCAGTACAACCACGGTTGAAGTATAGGTTTCCAGCGTGGAAATCTTCGCGTGCTTGTTCAATATGGAAGCGATTGTTCGTAATTACCGCACCAGTCAAACCGTAATCTGTATTGTTAGCAATTTCGATTGCCTCAGTGAATGTTTTCGCTTTAGCAAGAGCAACAACTGGGCCAAATATTTCTTCTTGCATAATTCTTGCCATAGGGTCAAGATCTGCAATTACAGTTGGAGCTATGAAGAATCCTTTTGAATCATCGCCAACTCCACCAGCAATTAGACGACCTTCTGTTTTACCGATTTCGATATAGCCCATAATCTTATCAAATGCAGCTTGATCGACAACAGGTCCAGTGAAGTTCGTATCATCTGTTGGATCTCCGTATGTCAATTCTTTAGTAAGTTCTTCAATACGAGCAACAACTTGGTCGTATACGTCTTCATGGATTACTGCACGTGAACAAGCAGAACATTTCTGTCCACTAAATCCGAATGAAGATTTAACAATAGATTGTGCAGCTAGTTCTAAATCTGCATCATTATCTACTACCATTGTATCTTTTCCGCCCATTTCAGCGATTACACGTTTCAACCAAATTTGTCCTTCGTTCACTTTAGAAGCACGTTCGAAAATACGAGTTCCAACTTCACGTGAACCTGTGAATGAAACAAAACGAGTTCTTGGGTGATCTACAAGGTAATCTCCAATTTCAGAACCTGATCCAGGAATGTAATTTACTACACCTGCTGGCATTCCAGCTTCTTCAAGTACTTCCATAAATTTATAAGCAATTACAGGTGTTGTAGATGCTGGTTTTAGTAGAACAGTGTTTCCTGTTACGAGTGCAGCTGCTGTAGTTCCAGCCATAATCGCAAATGCAAAGTTCCAAGGTGAAATAACTACACCTACGCCTAAAGGAATATAGTCAAAACGATTGTATTCCCCAGGACGACTTTCAACAGGTACTCCTTCTTTTAAATCAAGCATTTGACGTGCGTAATACTCCAAGAAGTCAATTCCTTCAGCTGTATCTGCATCCGCTTCGTTCCATGGCTTACCTGCTTCTTTTGTTAACAATGCAGAAAACTCATGTTTACGACGACGAACAATAGCAGCTGCCTTGAATAGAACATCTGCACGGAATTCAGGCTTTACTTTTCTCCATGTATTGAATGTTTCGTCTGCAATAGTCATTGCCTTTTCAGCAAGATCACGGCTCGCTTTTGAAACACGTCCGATAACTTCTTCTTTATTTGCAGGATTCGTTGATACCAACTTGCCTTCAGTAGTAATGCGTTCTCCACCTATAATAAGTGGATAGTCTTGTCCTAGATATTCTTCTACTTGTTTTAGTGCCTTAAGATAATCATTCTTATTTTCCTCAATTGTAAAATCAGTGAATGGTTCATGCTTATATGGAATCATGAAATTCCTCCTCATTTAATTTTAGACGCAAAATATATTTGCACTTTGTATTTGGTTACCTATATAATATAGCAAAAGACCTTTGCGTTAATCAAGTATTATTTACTAAATACTAATAAAACTTTTTCGGACGGTGAATTTAATGAAGAATACAAATAGACTTTTACTCCCTTTCTATTCGATAACAGTCGACAAAGCAACGATAGGTATTCACGCTGTTGACAAGGATGGAAAAACCATAATTTACAATCAAAAAATGAAAGAAATTGAAGGTCTAAGCCTTGAGGACATTAAAGATCGATCGATTCTTGAGTTGTTTAAATTAGACCAAGAAGAAAGTACTTTGTTAAAAGTTTTACAACAAGGTATAGAACTATTAAATGTAAAACAAACATATTGGAACAGAAATGGTATAGAAATAACAACGATAAACGATACTTATCCTATTTATGATAAAGATGAGCTAGTTGGCGCTGTGGAACTTGCACGCGACGTTACCGTTTTAGAAAAGATCCAGCAATCCTATCGTAAGAATAGTTTCCCTGCGACCTTCAACCAAATTATTGCGGAATCACCTTCAATGAAAACTGTTATTAGTACAGCCAAAAAAGCTACAAATGCCAAGCTTCCTGTATTATTGATTGGGGAAACCGGTACTGGAAAAGATTTAATCGCCGAAAGCATACACAATGAATTATTTCCAACCACTGGTCTATTCTATACTCTCCATTGTCATAATTCTGATTCTCTTTTAATACAACGTCTTGTAGAGGATTTAGAAAACAATCAATTATATACGATTTTCTGTGAAAGAATCGATCTACTATCGATTCCACTACAACAAAAACTTTTGAAAGAACTTATTAAGCTTTCTGAAGGTAACAGACAGTTTATTGCGAGTATTGGGGATGACCCTGTTGAATTGATTGCTTCGGGGACTCTTCTAAAAGATTTGTATTACTTCTTTTCCTCATTTACAATCCGCATCCCACCATTACGGAAACGGAGGGAGGATATTTTACCGTTCACCACCTCTTATTTAGCACTAAGAAACGAACGTTTTGGCTCCGTTATGGAAGGTTTATCTACCGAAGTTGAAGACCTATTCCAACAATACGAATGGCCAGGCAATTTGCGTGAACTTGAATTGCTACTCGATGAAACGACTTCCTTAACGACTACAGAGAATGTGATTACATTTGACATGCTTCCTCTTCATTTCCGTATGAAAAGCAGCAACATTGGTAATAAACCAAATGTAATAACTGATTTCATCGTCCATGCGGAAAAAGAATTACTACCTCTCGACCGTTTTTTACATGAAACTGAAGTTTATTACTTAGAAAAAGCTATGAAAATCCATGATAATAATATAACGAAAACCGCAAGTGCACTCGGTATGAGTAGGCAGAGCTTACAATATCGTCTACGAAAATTAAAAAAATGAGGAAAAGGCATATTCGCCTTTTCCTCATTTTTTCTTAATAACTAGACTTATCTATCCAGTCTTGTAGTTTATCTTTCAATGAATTGAATCCCTCAGCATCGCGTTCGTCCACTTTTGCCTGCAATGTTTTCCGAGGATTACTGTCTTTGCGCGCATCTGGTGGTGCATCAAATAATGCACGAATCGATAAACTAATTTTCCCAGCTTTCTCGTCTATTTCGAGAACTTTTACCTTTACTTCTTCTCCAACGGTTAGAAACTCATTAATGTCTTTCACAAATCCGTAGGTAACTTCGGAAATATGAACGAGACCTTGTGTTCCTTCGTCTAATGAAACAAATGCTCCGTAAGGTTGAATACCCGTTACTTTGCCGGTGAGTTCTTCACCCACTTCATATTTTTTCGCCATTTAACACAGCTCCCAATCTAATTTTGAATATACTATCTACCATTAAGGCCACCAAAATTATAACATGAATGGAGTTTGCGGGCAAAAAAAGCTCCTATCATCGCAACTCTTCTATAGTACATAACTGAATTTTTTTATTCAGTAAATAGATTTGAAGTGTATACAATTCTCCAGCCTTCTTCAGTCCATCTCATTGGAATCGTGATCTCCGGCTCGGCTTCGGGATTCTCTTCTAGATTACTAGTTAATGTAGCAACTCCAGGCCATTGCCCATTTTCATCTTGTTCCAAACCTGTAAAGGAAATTTTACTATAATGATTCTCCATATTCTTTGGTTCAAAACTACTCATTTGTTCTATATAAACCTCAAGTTCAATCGTATCTGCGTGTTCATCTTGAACAAACAATCCATATTGTGCTTGATAATCACCAATTTCTCCGGCGTATAAATATATACCAATTATATCAATCGCACGACTACCTTCCATCATTAATGGATAGTGGTCCATCGAAACCGCCCCATAAAAGAGCTCAGCTTCGTTCTTGAAGTTTTCATTTATCTCAATGTCTTCCTCTAGTTGATAGGAAGGCAGTTCTTCAACCCACGGACTATGCAGATACCAATTTTGCTCTTTATCTAAATATACGGAAATGTTTTTATGCATTTTTTCAGAAATAATTTCTACATCTGCAAGAAAGTCATACCCAATACGATTCATACTACCTGAATAAAAAATGGACTTTTGTGCATCTTTAAATAATGAAAACCCTTTTTTCCACTTACTGACAAAGTCTTTTTGTGATTGAACTCCTCCCGTCCCCATATAGTCCATATTGTCATCATAAATTAAATGATACATAGTCTCTGGATCATTTAGTTCATTCGCGTAATCATAGACACCAACAGTATAGATTGGTGATTTACCTTTAAATACAAGGATGTCATACGAACTTTTAAAAGTGTCATACAATTGTTTCACTTCTTTCGCAAAACTCTCGTTTGTTAGAACAACAAAATCATCGTCAATATGAGGAGGCTTACCATACATGATTTCCTCCAGTTCATCCGATTTTGACAATTTAAGGGCTTCCTCTATTTTAGACCTATCGAATTCATCCCAACTTTTGGATGCTTTCCACCCGGTCGCTTCCATTTCTTCCACGATTGGTGTAAACAAATAATTGGTTGGATGCGCACCGTACATTTCAGAGTACCTTTGCCATGTTTGTTTAAACTCGTTTTTTACAATTCCACGTCCATCAAATACATTTAAGTCCTTTGATCCTTTAACGAACTTATAAAACAACTCTACATATTCTTCATACATGTCAGGATAAAGATAATCATCTTGTTTAACTTTTTCCAATGTATCTTGCATTGTAAGCAAATGATAAAACGATTCTGCATAAGAAAGCTTCATTATTTCTTCAAATAAATAAGGCTCGTTTACAATAAACAGTGCATATCCATGTACATTATCATGTAAGGAATAGATAATATCTTGATACATTGCTGTTAAAAAGAGATGTGGTTCAATTTTACCTGTTGCTTTATCTTCTCTTAATGTGATGGAATGATCATGCATAGTAGCAACGACACTTTTAAGTTCTTCTGGTAATTCATCGCTGAACTTTATCATTTGCTCCGCTTTATTGCCATAGCCTACAGTTTCAAAACTTTCCACATCTAATCTATAATCCCAAAGCACTTCCGAATAGATTGAAATAATGTCCTTAGACTTCTTTCGATATGAACTAAGAAATTCAATGCTTTTATCTTCATCACTCATTAAACTATAACTTGTTGGGAAGTCTTTTAACATTTGAGATGGTATTTTCAACTCATTTAAAATGTATTCATAATCTGATTCTCCAACTTCCAACAAATCATTTTTTTCTGACTCAAGGAATACCTGCATTTGCTTATCGGCCGATTGTATAAATGCGAGCTTATCAAAACGTTCATTCGTAAGCATAAGTGCTTCTTTATACGCATCACGGAGTTTTGTATACTCTACAGCATACTCACTATCTGATGTTTTTATGGTTTCTGCTTTATTCATCGTAAAAAAAGACGTGATTAAAATACCTGCTAACAAAGTACTTAAAGCAACTGCCCAGCGAATGGATTTGGATGTCTTTGCCTCTATTTTTGAAACTGTTTTACTTTCTGTAATTCGTTCTTCTTTAAATTGAATAGGAAGCCTGTTATATGATTTATTCAGTAACTCCAGTCTTTTGTCAAAGTGATTTAGTTGTAACGACTGTTCAGCCTGATCAATCCATGTTGAAACTTCTTTTTCTGTAGTATTTAAAACGATTGCTATCTCTTCGAAATTAAAGTCATGAAATTTTGACAAAATTATTGGAATGCGTATATTCGCATCTAACTTCCCAATATCTTGATGAAGCTCAGCATCTTCTTCGAAACTAAACAAATTTTCTTGTGCTGTGCTTGTTGGCTGTAGAGTTCCTACTTTTCTAATTATTATTTTATACAGTTCAGGCAAAAACTGTTTCCCATCATTTATACTTCCTGTTTCATTCTTAAACTCTTCAAATGTTTGGGTTGCTACTTCAAGTGCGATTTCAATTGGTAGCCCATACTGATAGGCGAAGCGTACAATCTTTTCTGAATGAAGATGAATCCATATTTCAAGAGCCTTTAAATCTCCATCCATTATATTCGGTATTTGTTCGTTCTCATCCACTTGCAGCCCCCCAATCCTTTCTATTGTACCAAAGAATTCAGATTTTTTACGTCAATTCAGGAAAATTAGAGATTCTTAACCTAGGAATAATACGACACATTCTTTCCAATAATAGGTTCGTACTGTGTTAAGTGTACCCTTGTATGGCTGAGTCGGAAAACATTCATGATTGAATTGATGCAAAAATCGATATAGTTTTATAAATACCTCTTAAGTCTCATCTGGTATATCATCAGAATGTACATAACTTTGATAGGCGAATCTCAATTCAATCGCTAAACGAATGAACGTTGAATTGACTTTCACTTTTATTTGCAATGCGAATGTTTTTATTCAATTGTTTTGCAGTTTTAATAGCTATTTGTATATGCATCAAAATTTATTTTTAAGGATTGTGATTACTTATGGCCCCACGTGAACAGTGGACATCGAAAATAGGATTCATTCTTGCTGCAGCGGGTAGCGCAATTGGGCTTGGTGCGATTTGGAAGTTTCCTTATATGGCAGGTACAAATGGTGGAAGTGTGTTTGTTTTATTATTCATTATCAGCACTATCGCGATAGGACTTCCAATATTACTTGCAGAGTTTGTCGTTGGAAGGATGGGTCAGGCCGATGCGGTTACATCACTGAAACGACTTGCGAAGGGTAAAAACTGGTTTTTCCTTGGATGGTTGGGCTTCGCTTTTGCATTTATCGTTCTGTCTTTTTACAGTGTCGTAGGTGGATGGATTTTATCCTATTTAGTCAGGGCCCTTGCCTTAAACCTCAATGTTGCGGATCACAGTATTTTATTTGAATCCATCACGGCTAATCCTGTCGAAATCTTAATTGCTCAAGCTGTATTTATGCTTCTGACCATTTGGATTGTCCAAGGTGGTATAAAAGCGGGAATCGAAAGAGCTAGTAGATGGATGATGCCCCTTCTGTTTATTTTCTTTATTATCCTTGCCATTCGTTCTTTAACTTTAGAAGGGGCAATGGAAGGCGTTCGATTTTTATTTATACCTGACTGGTCTCTACTTACAGGAGAAACTTTTATTCTCGCGCTTGGACAAGCTTTTTTCTCTTTAAGCGTAGGAGTAACAGGCATGATGACATACGCTTCATACTTACCAAAGGAAGAACGTTTAGGAAGCTCAGCTTTAAACGTCACTATTTTGAACATTATCATATCCATACTTGCAGGACTTGTAATATTTCCGGCCGTTTTCGCACTTGGACATTCTCCAGCAGAAGGACCTGGACTCATTTTCATTGTTCTTCCAGCAATATTTGGACAAATTCCTTTTGGTAATGTATTTATGATTGTCTTCTTTATATTAATGCTTTTTGCAACACTAACTTCTTCGATATCTATGTTGGAAATTGTTGTTTCAACGGGAATTCGTGCAAAGTACGATCGTCGGAAAAGAGCAGCGTGGGTTTTCGGAATTTTAATTTTCATTATTGGTATTCCGAGTGCCTTGTCTTTTGGTGTACTTTCAGAAGTGAATATATTCGGAGGAACGATTTTTGACTTTGCAGACCTTATTACGAGTCGAATCGGAATGCCTTTTGGTGCACTTTTAATTTCACTATTTGCGGGATTTGTTCTTACTAAAACACAGACGAGCGATGAACTCGATATGCATCCCAAGTTAACTTCACTATGGAGATTTCTTATTAGGTTCGCAGCCCCTGTTGCCATACTTATTATATTCGGCACTTGGGTCTTTGAAGTTATAAATTAAATACTACTTTTAATTGATCTAATTCAATTTCGACATAAAAAAGGTATACCAAGGACTTTACTTGAGTATACCTTTTTATTTAGTTAAACGATTCTTTTCGCTTCATACTTAACTGCTAAAAGCTTATAAGAGACTTGCACACAGTTCTCTATAGGTATCCAGAGTTCATGAGAATGTTCATAAATTGCCCGGATACGTTTTGCAAGATCAGTTGGATCGTCTAGATTATGTAATTCCAATACAACATCGGCAATTTCATGTGCGTATGCTTTTTTACCTTCGTTAAATGGATCCCAATTCTCAAGAATTGCAATTGCTTTTTTATCCATTCCAATTGTATACATCTACTTCACCTAGTTTTTCTTTTAATAGTTATATGATAACATAAGAGAATAAAAAGGAAAGAAGGGATACGTTTGAAACGTTTTGAAAATGTTGTGGATAGACGAAATACACGTTCTATAAAGTGGGGTAATATGGAAGCAGTTTTTGGCATTGAAGATGCTTCAGACGTTTTACCAATGTGGATTGCAGACATGGATTTCGCTGCCCCTGAACCGGTTATAAATGCAATAAAAGAATGTCTAGATCATGGTGTTTTTGGTTATTCATACATATGTGAAGAATGCAAAGATGAGGTCCGGAATTGGTTATCTGAACGACACGGCTGGACCGTTGAAAACAACTGGATGTTATTCCATCAAGGTGTTGTTCCAGCAATCGCTTCTGTTATTGAAACCTTTACTACAAAAGATGATGCGATACTTATTACGACTCCTGTTTATCCACCATTTTTCCAGATTCCTGAACGAATGGAAAGAACGATTGTTGAATGCGAGATGACTGAGACTGACAATACGTATTCAATTAATTTCGTTGAATTCGAAAAAGCGTTGCAAAAAAATGTAAAACTCTTTATATTATGTAATCCTCATAATCCAGGCGGAATCGTTTGGAAAGAAGAAGAACTTAAACAAATCTTAGAACTTTGCGCAAAATATAATGTTTTAATTTTGTCTGATGAAATACATGCAGATTTAGTCTTTCCTGGAAAGAAGCATATTTCACTTGGCGCTCTTGCGGGCAATGATTCTGATCGTGTAATCACTTGTATTGCACCTACTAAAACATTTAACTTAGCGGGTGTGCAAGCGTCCATCATGATTTCAACAAATACAGAAGTTAGGGCGAAACTCGAACAAAATTCAATGGCTCATGGTCAAATGTCACTAAGCCCATTTGCAGCTGCTGCTTTAAAAGCTGCCTATAAAGAAGGCGGTCCATGGCTTGAAAAGTTATTGGAAGTTGTTTCTTCAAATATGGACTATTGTATAAGTGAAATAATGAAATCTGTACCTGGCGTCAAAATCAATAAACCCGACGGAACGTACTTACTTTGGATCGATTACCGTGGAACCGGTCTAACTGAAGATGAAGTTATGGATAGACTCTTAAACAAAGGTAAACTTGCACTAGAACCGGGTACAAAATACGGCGAGTCAGGTCGCGGTTTCCTTCGCATGAACGTTGCAACACCACGCTTAGTAGTTGAGGATGGCGTAAAACGTTTTATACATGCACTAACAGATGAATCTTTATAGAAAAACAGCATTCTCAAAGTTGAGAATGCTGTTTTTCTTTTTCTTTTTGGCGTTCAAGTAAAATCTGGTCTTCCAATTCTTTTGTTTCTAATTCTTGCTTCTTCGAATATCGTAAAATCCACCTAAACGTTAATATCAACAAAATACCAAAGAACGCCATAGATATAAACGCAGGTATATATTCTGATTTATCTTCTGGAAAGTAAAGGAACGGCATCAATAGAACGTTCAATTACGTTCACTTCCTCACTTTATAAATTTTACTTCTTTGCTTTTACTTTTGGATGATTTCAATTGATTCAATTGAGATATCTTCTACAGGCTTGTCTTGACGACCTTTTTTCACTGCTGCCATTTTATCAACAACATCCATTCCTTCGATAACGTGGCCAAATACTGTATGTTTGTGATCCAAGTGTGGTGTTCCACCAAGTTCTTCATAAGCCGTACAGATTTCTACAGGAAATCCTGCTTTTTCAAGTTGCTTACCTGTTCCTTTCGGTAAACTTGATGCTTGTACGATAAAGAACTGGCTGCCATTTGTTCCTGGTCCAGCATTTGCCATTGAAAGTGCTCCGCGTAAATTGAATGCTTTAGTAGAGAATTCATCTTCAAATGAATCTCCATAAATACTTTCTCCACCCATACCAGTTCCTGTAGGGTCGCCACCTTGAATCATAAAGTCTTCAATAATGCGGTGGAAGATAATTCCATCGTAATAGCCATTTTCAGCATGTGTCAAAAAGTTTTTCACTGTTTTAGGTGCGATTTCCGGGAACAGTTTAAATTTGATTGGACCCATAGTTGTGTTCATTACGATTAGTGCTTCATTTGCTGCAACTTCTTTTGTAAGTTGTGGATACATATTTGTTGCCTCCTTGTTTTTAATTTAGTTTATTTTGTTGGATTTTGTAAAACTTCAATAGATTCGATAACTACATCCGTAACAGGGCGTGTATCTTTCGCTTCTACTTGAGCAATTTTATCTACGATATCCATTCCTTCGATCACTTGTCCGAACACTGTATGCATATGATCTAAATGGGGTGTACCGCCCAGTTCAACATAAGCATCTTTAACAGCAGTAGAATATTCAAGGTCTTTTTCCTGGTTTAGCGCAGCATCTTCTACACCTGATTTTTGTACAATGAAGAACTGGCTACCATTTGTTTTTGGACCTGCGTTTGCCATTGAGAGAGCACCGCGAAAATGAAATGCTTTTTCGGAAAATTCATCTTCAAAATTTCCACCGAAAATACTTTCACCACCACCGCCTGTTCCCGTAGGATCTCCACCTTGAATCATAAACTCTTCCATCACACGGTGAAAAATGATGCCTTCATAGTATCCATCTTCAGCATGTGTTAAAAAGTTTTCAACAGCTTTTGGTGCAATTTCTGGAAACAGTTTAATCTTTATTGACCCTAACGTCGTGTTCATGATAACGAGTGCCTCATTATCTGCAACTTCTGTCGTTAGTTGTGGATAGTCAACATTTTCCACTTCAACATCGCTCGCGTTCGTATCTTCCGCTTGATCTTGATTGGAGGTTTCGTCCTTATCTGTGGTCTTTCCATCTTCTGCTCCATTGCCGCAAGCAGTAAGAATAACAAGAAAAAGGACTGTTAGTAGCGAGAATAGTATTTTTCTCATGATTATTCACCCCGATTTAGTTTAACATATCACTTTCTTAATTTCGATAAATAAGCACGTTCCTTCCTTCGGCAACCGAACTGATTTATAATAAACTAAGAGCATAGCCTTAGAAAGAAGGTTTACTTATGGACGTTGACAAACGTAATTTTATTATTATTTGGATTTGCAACTTCCTTGTTGCTGGAACTACTACAATGATTATGCCCTTTTTATCATTATATATTGAGACATTTGGGGATCATTCCCCTGCTTACGTTCAAAAGTGGTCTGGGTTAATTTTCGGTGCTACGTTTATCACCGCGTTTCTTATGTCTCCAATATGGGGACGGATTGCCGATAAACATGGATTTAAACCAATCTTACTTATTAATGGATTCGGGATTGCCACTTCAATCTTTTTAATGGGATTTGTTCATTCAGTTGAGGCATTTTTCATTTTAAGACTTTTAATGGGTGTTGTAACTGGATTTATTCCTACATCTCTCGCTTTTATTTCAGCACACACCGCGAAAAGCGAAGCAGGTAAAATGTTAGGAACTTTGCAAATGGGAAGTGTGACCGGTATGTTATTCGGACCTATTTTTGGTGGCTTACTCGCTGATGCGTTCGGCTTTAAGTATACGTTTATCATTACAGCAGCCTCAATCACTCTTGCTGCATTCATTATCCTTTTTGCTTTAAAAGAACAGATCATTGTAAAAAGCACAAAACTGGTTCAGTATTCACGAAAAGCTATTTTGAGCGGCTTATTGCATCACCGCTTAATGCTAAATGTAATGATTGTCACTACACTCATTCAAATCGGTAATTTCAGTGTACAACCCCTACTCTCCCTTTATGTCTCTGAACTAACGGATTCAAATGATGTTGCCTTTCTTGCAGGTGTAACTTTTAGTGCGGCAGGTCTAGGTAATCTTCTTTTCGCCCGAAAATGGGGTCAACTTGGAGATGATTTAGGATATGAAAAGGTATTATCAATTCTTCTTCTACTCTCTTTTATATTTATTATTCCACAGGCATTTGTCACAGAACTTTGGCAACTCATTGTTTGTCGCCTGTTATTTGGTATTGCTGTCGGGGGAATGATTCCAATCACAACAGCACTCGTTCGAAGAGAAGCACCTATCCAAATTCAAGGTGAAGTAATGGGTTACAATACAAGTTTCCGCTTTCTCGGTAATATTATCGGTCCAATTTTCGGAGGTATCATAAGTGGATTTATTGGAATTTCCTCTGTTTTCATCGTTACAGCGTCTTTATTCCTCGTAGGGTTTGCATTTCTTTATTACGCACGAAGAAAACCTGTACAGGACTTTGAGGATTTTCTCGCCTCTGTCGACCAAAACGGGAAATCCTAATAGCTCTCTCAATAAAAATCAGCACACTCAATCTCTTAGAGTGTGCTATTCTTTTATCTAAGAATGATAAGAACGGAGACAAGTAATTGAGACAATTTGTTGGTTATTTTATTATCCTAATAGCATTCCCTATTCTATTCTTCGTACAAAAATCAATTGCTTCTGAAGTCAATAATAGTAATTCTTTTAAAGAATACATACTTGATTCGATTGAACTATCTACGCCTGCATTTAATGTTCCAATTGTACTTAAAGACCACAATGGCATTCCTTTTTCCGAAGAATATATTGAATGGAGAGAACCACTTTCTCTAGCTGAAATACCTTTTTTTGCACGTCAACTTTTTTTAGTCAGTGAAGATAATGGTTTTTATGAACATAAAGGATACGATGTAACCGCAATTGCCCGTGCATTTCTAGCCAATACTAAAACAGATAATCTTTCACAAGGCGGTTCCACAATTACTCAACAACTTGTACGGATGCGCTTTTTATCCACAGATAAAACATATGAACGAAAAGTAACTGAACTGTTCTATGCAGCAGAGCTTGAAAAACAATCCAATAAAGATGAGATTCTTGAAATGTATTTGAACGAAATGTACTTTGGTAATCAGGTTTATGGACTTGGTGCGGCCGCAACCTTTTATTTTAGCCGCCCTTTAGCTGAGTTGAATGAAGCAGAAATCACATTCATATCCGCGATACCAAACAACCCTAGTCGATATGACCCAATCAAACATTTTGAGAACACAAAAGGAAGACAAGAGCTTCTCTTAGATACACTTGTTAGAAATCAAATTATGTCCGCAGACGAAGCAAACGCCCTTAAAACAATACCAATTGATTTGGTCGTTAAAAATAAATTAAATGAATTTCCGACGTACACTACATATATCCTTTCAGAGCTCAAGCAATTAATAGGGAATACAGATGGTTTTACAAAAAGAATCGCAGAAGCAAAATCTAAAGAAGAAAAAATTCGTATTGAAGGCTTATTAAACGATCGTTTAAAGACCGTTTTATCATCAGGTATTTCTATTGAGACAGCACTTAATCCGATTAAACAAAGAAAAGATGAACAAACAATTACTAGGTTATTAAAACCAATCGGGCTACAAGCCGGTGCCGCGGTCATTGATAACGATACTCGGGAAATCATCAGCTTGTATGGTGGAAAAGAGTACCAGAAGGCGGATTTCAATAGAGCTTATCAAGCCATTAGACAACCAGGTTCCGCCATCAAACCACTACTTGTATATGCACCATTCTTTGAAAGCAGTGGACCATCGTATACAGAAAATATGACGGTTAGTGGTGGAAAACTCTGTATTGGGACATACTGTCCAATAAACTATGACGGATATGTTTACGGTGACGTTACAATAAAAGAAGCCTTTCGTCTCAGTCATAATACCCCAGCCGTTCGAATTTTTGAGAGAGTTGGAATTGAGGAAGCCTTTTCTTTCCTAAAGCCTTTCGAATTCCAATCCATTACTAAAGCAGATGAGGTTTATCCGGCTGCACTTGGCGGATTTACAAAGGGTGTTACTCCAATGGAGTTGGCTGATGCTTATTCAAGTTTTATTGACGGAACATATATACCTGCTAGAGGAATTCGATTTGTAAAAGATAAAGACGATAGAATTCTTTACGAGTGGAATGAGGAGAAAGTTGAAGTATGGACACCCACAACAACTGCTATTATTCGTGATTTATTAAAAGACGTTGTTGTGAATGGAACAGGGCGTGGGATTTCTTATTCAAATCCTTATACAGGAGCTAAAACAGGAACAACAAACTCCGATAAAGATTTGTGGGTTGCTGGAATGAATGACCAGTACACTACAGCAGTTTGGATGGGATATGACCAACCACAATCGATGCCCGGATTGAGTAAACAAAAAATACATTTGAAAATTTTTTCCAGATTGTTGCGAGAATAACTACTCAGTCTGCTGATTTAGATGAAGGGTAAGCTGGCGATTACCCCGTTATACAATCTAAGTAATATGTAGATTACAATTGAAATAAATGCACTCCAAACTGTAAATTCAAAAACAATCAATCCCATTGTATTTACCATTGTCATGAATTTACTAAGTTTAAATACAAGATACACAAAATATATGAATGTAGTTAATAAGAAAATGGCAATTAACATCTTCAGTGATTGAATGCCACCTGCTGAAATTAGTGCTCCCAAAAAGTAGATGATATTTCCGCTGCGACCTTCACTGTAGGACTTTCCATCAATATCTTTCGAAAAAAACAACATTGCAGTTTCATGGATTGTCTCAGCAATTAGTTTTAGTGCGGAAAAAACCATGAAAAATATCAATGTATAAATAACTAGTAAAAAAATACGTAATTGCATATCCGTTAAAAACTCGCGCATCCCTGCATATAAACCTATGCTTTTAAATAATTCAACGGACTCACTTACAGTGTAAACTCCAAAAGTTAAGCTAAAAAGAAGGATTGTAACAAAAGGTAAATAACCAAATATGTATGGATTCTTCATTTCACACCCCAAAAAGAAAAGTAGTTTGCTTTCTCTATAATATAAGAAGAGACTTGATTATACCAATAAGAACAAGAAATCGTTCATGCAAAAAAGAACTGTTTGCGTTATACTTTTACACGATACTAAGAATAGTGATTCACTCATCTGAAAGGAGGATTCCTTTGGAATTCGTATTACTCATTTTTTTACCTATATTAGCGGCGTTTTTTGTCCCAATGCTTTTCAAAAGAATTAAAGCCATACATACAGGTTGGTTTGTCCTTTTTGTGCCACTCTCTCTATTCATTTATTATATTGGATACATTGGGATTACAATGAATGGCGAAACTGCCGTTTCAGAACTATCGTGGATTCCTTCGCTCGGCATTTCATTTGTTTCTTATATAGATGGACTTAGCCTACTGTTCACCTTATTAATCACAGGTATTGGAGCACTCGTGGTTCTATATTCTATTTTTTATCTAGATAAGAACCGAGAGAAACTAAACAACTTTTATGTTTATCTCCTTATTTTTATGACTGCAATGCTGGGCGTTGTTCAGTCGGATAATGTGATATCGCTTTATCTTTTTTGGGAATTAACCTCCATTTCCTCTTTCTTACTAATAGGATATTGGAATACAAGGGATCGCTCAAGATTTGGTGCATTGAAATCTATGATGATCACTGTTTTCGGGGGATTAATGATGCTAGGGGGATTTGTTCTTCTCTCAATTATGGGCGGTACTTATTCGATTCGTGAGCTTATTGCTAATTCCTCTACACTTATTGGACATGAGTTCTTTGTATTGGCACTCGTTCTTATTTTACTAGGTGCATTTACGAAATCAGCACAATTTCCATTCTATATTTGGTTGCCTGATGCTATGGAGGCACCTACCCCTGTTAGTGCTTATTTGCACTCAGCCACAATGGTTAAAGCAGGACTTTACTTAGTAGCGAGATTCACACCATTATTTGCAGTTTCGGAAGTATGGGTGTGGCTTGTTACAGGAATCGGATTATTGACTTTGTTTTGGGGATCCGTATTTGCTGTTAAACAAACTGACCTGAAGGCAATTCTAGCTTTTTCTACAGTCAGTCAACTAGGTCTAATCATGTCGCTTCTGGGTGCAGGTTCAGTCGCTTACCATTCAGATGATCCAATCTTTAAATTCGCAATATTCGCGGCTATTTTCCACCTAATCAATCATGCTGTATTCAAAGGTAGCTTATTCATGATTGCGGGTATTGTCGACCATGAAACAGGCACTAGGGATATTCGCAAACTTGGCGGTTTGATGAGTATTATGCCGATAAGCTTTACCGTGGCCTTTATCGGTTCAATGTCAATGGCAGGCTTACCTCCATTTGGCGGATTTCTAAGTAAAGAGCTCTTTCTTCAATCTATGCTTGCAATTCGCTCGTTTGATCTATTCAACTTTGGGACTTGGGGAATACTCTTTCCTGTAATTGCTTGGATTGCAAGCGTGTTCACATTTATCTATAGTTTCTATTTTGTTGTTAGGACATTTATGGGCAAGAAGAAAAAAGAGGCGCTTCCAATAACACCACACGAAGCTCCTTTGGGAATGCTGATTTCTCCAGTGATATTAGCATCACTCGTTGTCGCAATCTTCTTCATTCCTAATTTGGTTGGTAAATGGCTTGTAAAACCTGCTGTAGTTGCCATTCAACCTGATTTATATAATCATCCATCCGATGTAGCTATTCAAGTTGCGGCTTGGCATGGATTTGCTGCACCTGAATTATGGATGACGATAACATTGGTTGCTGTAGGAACTATTTTGTTCATAACAATGGCAAGATGGAAAAACCTTTATGAAATTCAACCACACTATTTGTCGTTAAATGCACTATATGATTCCATTATGGTACTAAGCGAAAGTGGTATGAATAAATTATCACGCTTTTACATGACGGGACTCATTCGATCGTATTTAATTTATATGTTCGTTTTCATCGTTTCCATTACAACCGCTACGTTGTTCATTCGAGATGCTTTTAAACTGGATATGAGCAGCATGGCTCCTGTAAGTATTTTTGGTGTTATGACTGCTTTCATTTTGGTTAGTTCGGTTTGCATGGTAGTATTTGCAAAAACAAGATTGGCTGCGATTATCGCACTTGGTGCAGTTGGCTATTCAGTTGCTCTATTCTTTATCATCTTTAAAGCACCGGACCTTGCACTCACACAACTTGTAATCGAAACCGTTTCTGTAGCTTTGTTTTTATTAGCTTTTCAGCGTTTGCCTAGACTTAAAGATCACGGCGAATCGAAGGGCTTGCGCTTAGGAAATCTTCTTGTTGCTGCAAGTGTGGGGATAACAGTAACTTTAGTCGCCCTATCGGCACATTCACAGAAGTTTATCCCTTCGATTTCTAAGTTCTATAAAGAAACGGTTGCAACAGAAGCTGGTGGAGGTAATATCGTCAACGTTATCTTAGTTGACTACCGTGGATTTGATACATTATTTGAAATTGCAGTACTTGCAATTGCAGGAATTGGAGTTATTGCTATGATTCGTTTACGACACAACAGAAAGGAGAATACGAATGAAAACAAATGACGTCATTTTACAGACGGCAACAAAAGTCGTTTTCTTCATTATTTTCCTATTCTCAATTCATATATTCTTTGCAGGACACTATACACCTGGCGGAGGTTTTGTTGGAGGACTATTGACTTCAAGTGCACTTATTCTTCTGTTGCTTGCATTTGACTTAAAAGCTGTTCAAAAGGCACTTCCTTTTAACTTTACAATTGTAACGGCTGTTGGTTTAGTACTTGCACTTGGTACAGCATCAGCTTCAATTTTCTTTAATGTGCCATTCTTTACACATGCATTTGATTATTTCACTTTGCCTTTGTTTGGTGAGACTTCATTGCACACGGCGATGATTTTTGATGCAGGTGTTTACTTAGTTGTAGTAGGTGTAACAATCACTATTATTCAAACGATTGGAGGAGATGTTTAATGGAATTCGTTATGGCGATAGTCATTGGCATTTTATTCATGGCAGCGGTCTATTTAATACTTTCAAGAAGTATTTTAAAGATCATCTTAGGTACTGGTCTTCTAAGTCATGGTGCGCATCTCCTGTTATTAACTATGGGTGGATTAGGCGGAACGTCTCCACCTGTAGTTGCGGATGGAGTTACTGATTATGCTGATCCACTTCCACAGGCACTCATACTAACAGCAATCGTTATTAGTTTTGGTGTAACTGCGTTTATCCTTGTCCTTGCTTACCGGACATATGGTGAACATAAAACAGAGAATATGAATCTTTTGAGGGGGAATGACGAGCATGATTAATCTTCTATTGTTCCCAATCTTACTACCGTTTTTTTTCGGTATCATACTTCTTTTCTTTAAAGAAAATGTAGTGATACAGCGTACCCTAACTTTAGTTGGTTTACTCGTAAGTTTAACTGCTTCGTTCTTTCTTGTTGCGAAAGTAAAAACAGACGGTATCCAAGCTTTAACACTAGGCAGTTGGCCGGCACCATTTGGTATTTCGATGGTCTCGGATATGTTATCTGCTATGCTCGTCACCACGTCCATTCTAATTACACTATTCGTCGTAATTTACAGCTTCACTGCGATTGGAGTAAAGCGAGAAACGTACTTCTATTATCCGGCCATACTGTTTATGTTAACCGGTATTAACGGAGCATTTACGACAGGCGATATATTCAATATGTTTGTTTTCTTTGAAGTTTTGTTAATGGCTTCTTACGTACTGATTGTTCTCGGTGGTGAAAAAAGACAACTTCAAGAATCTATTAAGTACATACTGGTAAACATTATATCCTCCGCGTTGTTTGTTGTTGCTGTTGCTTTCTTGTATTCTGTTGTCGGAACACTAAATATGGCCGATATTTCAGTGAAGTTATCGGAAGTAGGTAACACTGGAATTATTACCGTAATTGCTGTTCTATTTCTCATTGTATTTGGAGTAAAAGGAGCAATATTCCCGCTTTATTTTTGGCTTCCGGGATCTTACTCCGCACCTCCAATCCCTGTATTAGCATTATTCGGGGCTTTGTTGACTAAAGTTGGGATATACGCGATAACCCGAACATATACCCTTTTCTTCATCCATGATGTCGGATTTACTCATCAACTCTTAATGGTTATATCATTACTTACAATCATTGCGGGTTGTATCGGTGCGTTAGCCTATTTCGATTTAAAACAAATTATTATTTACAATATTATTATCGCGGTTGGTGTAATCTTGTTTGGTATTTCACAGATGAATGAGGCAGGTATTTCAGGTGCCCTCTTCTATCTCGTTCACGACATGATTATCAAAGGTGCTTTGTTCTTGCTAATTGGTATTATCATAGCGATTACTGGGACATCCAACTTACGCAAAATGGGTGGTCTCATGAAAACTCATGCACCACTTGGATGGATATATTTAATAGCAGCGTTTGGACTAGCAGGCATACCTCCCTTAAGCGGTTTTGTAGGAAAGTTACTTATTGTTCAGGGTGCATTTGAAGCTGGTAATGTATTCGGGAGCATAGTGATTCTTGGTTCTAGCCTCATCGTTCTATTGTCAGTTATTCGTATTTTTGTGTATGCATTTTGGGGAGAGCCTGTTGAACTGCCTAAATCGAATACACAATCGTATAAACGAATGATGTTCCCCGCTGTCGCTCTTGTCGTACTATCGATTTTATACGGTGTCGGCACTGAATGGGTTCTTCCTTATATGACGGAAGCAACTGACGTATTATTACAACCGTCCATCTATATTGATGCGGTTTTAAAGGAGTAGATGACAATGGCTTTTCAAATATTGTTGAACTTTTTCATCGCTCTAGTATGGATGTTCATGAGTTCATCGCTAAATGCAGCGACATTTGTAATAGGGTATATTATTGGGTTTGTTTTAATCTTTATGATGAGACGTTTTTTCAAAAACAAACTATATACCGTAAGGCTATGGGCAGCATTTAAACTAACGTTAATTTTCTTCCGTGAACTTACATTATCAAATATATCTGTATTACTATTAGTAATTAAACCAAAGCTCAATATCAAGCCAATGATTTTTGCAATGCCTACCGAGCTTGAACATGATTGGGAAATTACATTACTGTCAAGTTTAATTACGTTGACACCTGGAACGATTGTTATAAACGTTTCAGATGACCAAAACACGTTATACATTCATGCTATTCATGTCGATGATGTCGATGAAGCAATCGACTCCATTAAAAATTCATTTGAAAAAGCAATCAAGGAGGTGAGTGGCAGATGATCACATTTGTCTGGACTTCGTTAGTAATCGTTATTCTTTCGATAGCTGGTCTGCTTTATCGTGTATGGCGCGGTCCATCTGTTCCCGATCGACTTATAGCATTGGATGGTATTGGTGTAATGATTATATCTGCTACCGCTTTACTATCATTCCTATTTGAGACAAAGTTCTTTATAGAAGTAATTTTACTCATCGCTATCTTGTCTTTCATCGGGACAGTTGCATTCTCTAACTTCATTGAGAAAGGAGAGATTATTGAGTATGATCGTAATAGCTAATATTTTAACAATCCTTTCTATCACTACAGGAGTCATTTTTACGGTCGTGACAGTAATCGGCATCCTTCGTCTGCCTGACGTGTACACACGAGCACATGCAGGCTCCAAGAGCTCTACACTTGGAGTACTCAGTATCCTTCTTGGTGTTTTTATTCATTATTGGTTTGTAGAAGGACATTTTAGTATACAACTGCTACTTGGTATCGTCTTTTTGTTTGTAACTGCACCAATTGGTGGCCATCTCATCACTAGAGCTGCTTATATGTCTGGAGTAAAACCCACATCATTGACGGTCGGCGATGACCTAGCGCCTTTATTAAAACAAGCATTACTCGATAACCCAAAACATCCTAAAAGTGAAGATTAAAAAAAGCATGGCTCCCGTCGTTTCGGATGCCATGCTTTTTATTTTTTTAATATGGTCTATAGTAGTTATTTGGTGGATAGCCGTATGGTGGATAGTATGGTTGGTAATTGTATTGTGGATAGCCATATGGATAATAGGGATATCCTGGGTACGTGGGATAACCGCCATAACTCTCTCCTGGGAATAAGACTGAACCAAGTAAACCTCCAGCTAATCCTCCAAGAAATGGCCCACCAACTCCAAAACCTTCTAATCCAAACCCTTGACCAAAACCAGATCCACCACCACGTCTACCACCATGTCCACCGCCATAACTACCACGGCCATGATAATTTCTAGGCATATGCATCCCCCTTCTCACTTATTCTATTCATAAGTATGAAGGGGAAGGCAGGCGGTAGCCTATTCGTTTTATATGTCTGTTTCAGCCATTCGTTCGATCATAGTAGCAAGTGTTCGCACCATTACACCCGTAGCACCTTTTGGACCAAGATCATGGACTGCTGACGCATCAGATGTACCCGCAATGTCTAAATGAATCCACGGTGTGTCTCCCACAAATTCACCAACAAAGCCGCCGCCAAAGATTGCATGTCCATCGCGACCTGGCGAATTATTTAAATCTGCAACATCACTTTTTCTGAGTCTTTTTTTATCATTCTCTGTTAATGGGAGTCTCCAAACAAATTCTCCAGTTTCCACGGCCGCTTGCATGAACTCCTCGAAGAATTCCTCGTTGTTTGTAAGCGCCCCTGTCTTGTCCATACCAAGTGCGACGATAACTCCACCTGTAAGTGTCGCAACGTCAATTAGATAGTCTGCACCGCACTGTTTAGCGTACGTAACTGCATCTGCAAGGACAAGTCTGCCCTCTGCATCCGTATTCAGTACTTCAATCGTTTTCCCACTTAGTGAGGTAATAACATCGTCAGGTTTAAAAGCTTCACCAGATACCATATTATCGGTTGATGCAATAACCGCAACTACGTTTTTAGATGGACGCAATTCTCCTATTATATTCATCGCACCTAAAACTGCCGCTGCCCCACCCATATCGCCTTTCATTCCTACCATGCCGTCTTTAGGTTTTAAGGAATAACCTCCTGTATCATATGTTATTCCTTTACCAACAAGGCCGACTACATCTTTCCATTCATCAGTTCCTGCATACTTCATCACAATTAACCTTGGCTCCTCAACAGATCCCTTGTTAACCGCTAAAATAGCACCCATTCCAAGCTCTTCCATTTCTTTTTTACCAAGTATTTCAATTTCGAAATCATGCTTCTTCGCAAGCTCTTGTGCATAGTTTGCCATTTCTGTCGCAGTTAGAATATTAGGCGGCATATTTACAAGATTTCGTGCTTCATTTACAGAATACGCATGAACTTCTCCTACTTCGAATGCTGCCGTTAGTTCTTCTTTATTTGCTGATGATAAATAAGTTACTGTTTCAAGTTCAATAGTACGTAAATTCGAATCCGTTTGATATCCCTCAAATTTATATGCTCCTAGCGTAAGCCCCTCTGCTGAAGTAAACACAACATCCTCACAAACAAGTTTGTCATTTGTAAAAGGAACTGTCCAAATTGCTGCCGAAGTTACTTTCATACGAGCAAGTTCTTTACCTACAGTTGCAAATACCTCTCGTAAACGATTTTCATTCAACGATTTTCTAATGCCTAACCCAACGAACAGAATACGCTTATAACCGTTTTCTTTCATCGATGGTACATTTGCAATCTCTTTAAACTCCGTTTTAATGTCTCCAGATTTTACCCAATCCGGAATTCGTATGCTAAAAGATGTAACGAACTCGTCCCATCCTTTAATATTTTCCGGATGCTCCGGTACGCCAACAACCAACACATCTGCTTCGATATTTGAAAAGTTTATATCCTTTATAAGTGACTTCATAATAAATCCCTCCATTTTTATGTCCATTACTTAGTATATACCAAATTTTCAACCTTTTGAAAGAAATATTCCTCCGTTTGACTGTATCTACTTTGAAATAGATACCATTGTGGTATACTAAAAATATTATTTATTTATTTGAAAAGGAGTCGAACAGCATAGCTATTCTTTACAACACACCGCTCCTTGCGGCACTACTGGCAATCGTTTTTGCTCAATTAATAAAAATCCCAATTCAATACTTTATAAAAGGAAAACTGGATTGGAAACTAATGACTTCGACTGGAAGTATGCCAAGTTCCCATTCAGCAGCTGTAACATCCCTTGCAACCGCAATTGCATTTGAGCTTGGCTTCGATTCACCCATTTTTGCACTCGCAGCTATTTTTGCAGTAATTACTATGTTTGATGCTACTGGGGTACGATTTCAGGCTGGTCAGCAAGCCGTTATTATCAATCAAATGCGTCTTGATTTCCAAACGTTTGTTCATGAAGCAAAAGGCTGGCAACAAAAAGATGATCAAGAAAAACTTCAAGAACTTAAAACGTTACTTGGCCATAAACCGAGTGAAGTATTTGTTGGAGCAGTTACCGGCGTTCTAATCTCTGTTATCATTTATTCTTTCTTCAAATAAAAAACAGTATGTTTAAGCATAATCGCTTAAACATACTGTTTTTTTCAAAACATTTGATATCCTTGTTTTCTAAGTATTTTCATGACAATTCCTGACAAGATCGCTCCAAAAAGACCAGCCAATAATATAACAATATCTACTGTATGCAATCTCATTATCTTTTCACCAAGAAGTCCGAAAGCATATGAGGTTTTCGTAAAGTACTCAAATATCTTTACTTCATCAATAATAAAGATAACGATGAATGGATAGATAATTGCCATAAGCCACGTCATTCTTAACAACATATTTAATAAAAATCCTATTCCGAAAAAAATAACGATAAAAATTAATATCGATATCATAAATTGAGGCAAAGGAAGTGCCCCCGCCATTAAAATTGTTCCAGTCAACATGATAACCTCCATTTTACATTCATCATTTTACAGTAAGGAACGAAACCTTTCAATCAATTACGCCTAGACACAATTGATTGAAACATATTGTAGAAAGACGGGTAAGTAAATCGACTAGTTTACTTCTAAAAGTTTTTCCCTACAGATACTATTTCCATTTGTTTTTACACACAAAAACGCCTACCCTTAAGTAAAAGGTAGACGTTTAGTATACTTTTTATTTTAGTACATTAAATTTACCTTTTTTCATAACAAGACCTAATCCACCAATTAAGAATAGAGCACGGTTATCAACCATTTTCTTCATGAATGAGGCTTTTTTACCTGTTAGTTTCTTACCAAATGCAACACCGATTGCATCATCATCACCAAGCGAGCAAATGCTACCTTTTAAATCAGGTACAAATTCTGATGTTGGCTCACCTTTAAGAAGTGCAATGATGTTATTCGCACACATATCACCTTGTTGCATAGCAATTTGTGCTGTTGGAGGGAATGGACGATTTACTTCTTCGTTAATCATTAGAGCACAGTCACCGACGATGAATACATCATCATGTCCTGGTGCGCGAAGATCTTTCTCTACTTTCACACGAGCACGCATGTTTTCAATACCAGACTCTTCAATCAAACGATTTCCACGAACTCCTGCAGCCCATATTACCGTTCCAGCTTTGATGAATTCAAACTCATCTTCACCTTTTTTAATGTTTACGCCTTCAGGAGTTGCTTCAACAACTGGAGTTCCAATAGAGAATTCAATTCCTTTAGAGTTAAGTTGTCTAACTGCATAGTCAACAAGTTCTGGATCGAATCCAGGAAGAACCATTGGAGCAGCTTCTATACAAAGTACACGAACCTTTTCAGCTGGAACATCAAACTCTTCACATAATTCCGGAACACGGTTTCCAAGTTCTCCAAGTAGTTCAATTCCAGAGAATCCTGCTCCACCGACAACTATTGTTAGACGACTGTCATCTTTTACTTCTTCAAGTGACCAAGTCGCAAACTGATATTCAATATGCTCACGAATTTGACGAGCAGATTTTACGTTCGCCATAGCTAATGCATATTTATCAAGGCCAGGAATACCAAATGTTTCTCCTTCAAAACCGAGTCCAATAACAAGGTAATCGTATGTATGCGTACCGACGTCCGTTGTTACAACTTTACCTTTTACATCTATTGCTTCTACAGTAGCTTGTATAAACTTCACTTTTGGCTCGCTGACTACACTTTTAATGTCATAGCGAACTTGTTCAGCAGACAAAGTTCCTGCAGCAGCTTCATGAAGCCATGTAGATTCGTAGTGATATTCATTTTTATTGATGAGAATAACGTCAGCATCGTCTGTGCCAAGTGATTTTTGTAAATTAACAACTGTTGACAAACCGCCGTATCCCGCACCTAAAACTAGTATTGTCTTTCTTTTCACTAAGATCGAAACCACCTTTAATTTTCATTGTACCCGGAAAAGATATAAACGGTTTAACCGAAGATATGCACAGTCCTGGCCTTTGTATTTTTTAAAAAACTTTCTATATCTTATAGTAGCCCTTTTGATACGCTATATCAATACCATAAGTAAAATAGAATTTTTCAGAAGTTTCTATTCACTAAAGTTCTTGGTAAACCTAAGCAGATAAGAGCCCTCCTAACAGTTTTATTAGAAGGGCTAATTGGTTAACAATCTGCTGGTGCACCAACCTTTTTCGCTGTTCTGAATGAAGTTCCACAGCCACATGAAAGAATCGCATTTGGATTTTCTATTGTAAATCCGCCTCCCATGAGAGACTCTTTATAATCAACTTGAGTGCCTTCAAGTACATCTACATCATCTTTTGCAACAATAATTTGTAATCCATGTTGGTGTAACAATATATCTGTTTCAGATTGTATAGGCTCAAATCCTAAGCCATAAGTTAAACCACTACAACCGCCACCATTTACAGCGACACGCAGAAGAGATCCTTCTTCACCATTATGACGCATCATTTCTTTCACATGAAATGCTGCAGCTTCTGATATTTCAACAACTTGAACCATTCATGCTCACCTACCCTTTAATTTCTTTTATTATATCAGTGTTTTCATCACTTTCGCAATCTAAATCACTCATCTCATAGGTATTTTAAGTTATACTATAGATTGAGTTGTGTTTGGGAGGTGTCTCATGGAAATAAGTCCGTTTTATGAAAAAAGCATGACATGTATTAATTGTCTTCATAAGTTTAAATCAATTAAAGTACGTTCTAGATTTGTTCGCGTTTCTGCGCATGATTCCGATTTCAAACCTGTATACTTAGATCCGCTTGTAAATCCACTTTATTATAATGTTGCTGTTTGCCCACAATGTGGGTTTTCGTTTTCAGATGATTTTTCACCTTATTTTGCCCCCGGAACGAAGGACGTCATCAATAAACAAATAACAGAGAAGTGGACTGCTCGATCTTTTAGCACTGAACGAAATGCACTAGAAGCAATCGAAACTTATAAACTTTCTTACTTAAGTGCACTCTTTAAAAAAGAGAAGTCAATTTCAATTGCAGGTATTGCACTGAGAATCAGTTGGCTTTATCGTGATGAAAATAACACAGTAGAAGAATTACGTTTTTTAACAATTGCACGAGACTATTATAACACTTCTTATACAGAAGGAGATTTTGTAGGTACCCAGATGTCAGAAACACGAGTGCTCTATATGATAGCTGAGTTGTCTAGAAGAATTGGCGATGAGAAGCAGGCAATCAAAGGCTTTTCAAATGTTATTGAATCACAACGACAGACAACTGAGCCAAAATTGATAGACATGGCAAAAGAACGATGGCAAGAAATGCGTGAGGAGAAAGAAAAGAGGGCCCAAATTTAGGCCCTCTTGTAAGCTTATTGAATATGAGTACTTAGAAAACTTGTTCTACTTCTACAACGCCTGGAACTTCTTCAAGAAGTGCACGTTCAATTCCTGCTTTTAGAGTGATAGTAGAACTTGGACATGTTCCACATGCTCCAAGAAGACGAAGTTTTACAATTCCATCTTCAATATCAACGAGTTCACAGTCGCCTCCATCGCGAAGTAAAAATGGACGTAATTTATTTAGTACCTCTTGTACTGGTTCGTTCATCATTTCATCTGTCATTATTTTCGACCCCTTTCTTTAATAGTAATTATAAACTGGAAACAAGAAAAAATCCATCTTTGTAAACGAAAGGAGATATTTAAATGAATAGAAACAAAGTTTTAGTAGAAATTTATGGTGCAGATATCATTTGTGCAAGTTGTGTGAACTCACCTTCTTCAAAAGACACATACGACTGGTTGCAAGCCGCAATTGGAAGGAAATATCCCAATCAACCCTTTACTATAGAATATATTGATATTGAATCTACTATCGAGGACGAAAGAAAAAAAGGCATCGCGCAGCAAATACTGGATGATGAATACTTCTTTCCCCTCGTTATGATTGACGGTAAAATGATTGGGGAAGGTCACATATCACTTAAGCCTATCTTCTCCGAATTTGAAAAACAAGGTTATCTATCAGACAGTAGTACAAATTAAGAGAAAAAGTATGTAATCGCAAGTAACTTGCGATTACATATTTTTTTATCCATTAAGCCATTTATTCAAATACCTGAAAAACGATTTGTAATAAATTATATGGTGTTTTTTAATTTTATAATAAATACCCAAAAATCAAGTCCTGTATTTAATTAAAAAACTTAAAAACGAAGGGTTAATCATTTTAACAAGATCATATGTCCATTCATTGCCTGGTTCTAGTCAGAAAAACATCTTAAAGTTATAGATTAAATTATAAAACATTATGTTTTCTGAATTGACTAGTATAGTATATTAATTAAGAAAAATATGAGGTGGTCTAAAATTGAAAGAAAAAAATATTACAATGGTGTGCATATTCCTTATTGGAATTATTAATATCTTTTCATTCATCCAAACGCCTTATATTTCTATTTTTTATTCACTAAAATTAATAAGTTTCGTTGCCGTAACTCTTCTTTTGTTAATTACAGGCTTAAAATCTAAAAATAAAATTGATTCTCCAAACTTTATTGTTACATTTACTATGCTTATATGGTTATTTATGTTGATGCCATCAATGTTTATTATAAACGGTAGCGAATTAAACGGATTTTCACTATTCATAAGCTATGCTCTACTTGGAATCTTTTCATTCTTATTAATACCTATTAATATAAATCGATTCGATTTGTATTTAAAGTTATCTAAAGTCTGGATATCTGTCCTAGGATTTTCAATTTTGATTTCTGTTGTTTTATCTCTAATTGGATTTACAGAAAAATACTATATCGATCCATCTACCTCAAGAATAAGGTATGTTTTTTCCTTTATCAATCCAAACTCTCTTGGACTCTTCTGTTACATCATACTAATTATCATACTAACTAGATATTTAATAAATAAAACAGATTTAAAATCAATGTTCAAATATATAATTATGTTAATTCCTTTTATGTATATATTAATACTTTCCGATAGTAGGACAGCTATGTATTCGCTATTTGTTTGGGTTGGGGTCTACACCTTACTGTTTATATCAAGAAATCAAACTTTTAATATCATAACTTTTACTTCTGTTATTGTAATTGTACTTATAATATTAGGTAATACGAATGTCGACACGGACAATTTAGATGTCTTATTAAGTAATCGAATATCGAACTGGATGACTTTAATTAATAGCTTGCAAGGAACTGAACTGTTTTTCGGAAACGGTATTGGTATATTAGCTGCTGACTTAGGAGTAATTACGTTTGATAACTCTTATATTAGTTTCTTCATTAAATCTGGTTTATTCGGAATAGTGGGGATGTGTATATTTATTATAGTTTTATTTGTTCAAATTTCTAAAATCAACAACTATAAATTGAAATCTATTGCTTTTGCAACTTTTTCAAGTTGGCTTGTGTATTGCCTGTTTGAAAGTGCATTTTTCTCCCTCGGTAATTTAGCAAGTGTGATAATTTGGTGTGAGCTTGGTTTGCTAATTTCTTCAAACAACTTCATAAAAAAATAGCGAATGTAGATAATCGTAAGCTAGTCAATTTCGTTCATAAATAAAAATCTAAGTTGACGAATGTATTCGGGCATTTATCAACTTATTGTTTCTAAACGATGTTTAGATAATGACAACGGACATATTTCTAAACATGTATATAAAGAAATGCCACCATAAGGATTGAAAACCATTACGGCGACACGGCAAATTTATTGTTTTCCTGTATAACTTTGTCAGAGGTTATTAACCGTTATGCCATTTATACATCCAAAGTACTCCGGATTTCAACAAACGAGCGATTCGTCCTGTGACAGTTCTATCTCCAAGATATGCAAACCCTTGTTTCTTACCAAGTGAACCTAGAAAGCCTTTAAGTTTTATCTCAGGCATTGTTTCTGGAAGTGGTTCATTGTTCCAAACAAGTCTAAGAATAGTCACAATCTGTTCAGCTTGTTCTTCCGCAACTTGGGCACTTGGAGCATATGGTAATGAAGCACAATCCCCTACTACATATACATCTGAATAATCCGGAAGCTGGTGATGCTTATTCAAAACAACACGACCGGAATTATCTTTCTCTGCTTTCATATTTTGAACTGGAGCGACAGGACGAATTCCAGCAGTCCATACAACAGCATCTACGGGTATTGTTTCTTCATGATTGTATAATAAGTTTGGTTCTACTTTTGTTATATTCGAGTTGGATACGACATCAACATTATGATCGTCAAACCATCCCTTCACGTAATTACTAAGTCTCTCCGGGAAATCCCTTAGTATTCGGGGACTGCGATCAAACAATTTAATGTTTAAGTCGGGTCTACTCTCTCGTAATTCGCTGGCAAGCTCAATTCCACTAAGTCCTGCACCAATAATTCCAACAGTAGCCCCACCGCCCAAACCTAGAAGCTTTTCATATGTAATGCGGGACTTACCTATTGTTTGAATACTATAAGTATTTTCGGCAGCACCTAATACATCGTGATAATTATCTTCACAACCAAGGCCAATTACAAGATCGTCATATGGAACTTGTTGACCATCGTCAAGAAATATACATTTTTCATCGGTATTAATTTCAATAATTTCCCCACCGATCACTTTTAACTGATCATGTACAGGAAGTGCTACCCGCACTACAGAATCCGATACAGTTCCAACTGCAAGTGCATAAAACTCTGTTTTCACACTATGAAAAGGGGTTCTATCGATGAGTGTAATCTCAACATCTGTTGGTAAATCTTTTGTTAAAAGACGCAATAAAATACGCATATTTCCGTACCCCGCACCTAATAAGACAAGTTTTTTCATAATTATCTCCTTTACTACATAAAATCCGTTAATTTCTCATCTTTAATTATATCAGTTTGTGACATGTTTCACAATAAGTCTCGTGAATTGACGATTGTAGGAAAAAAGAGTAAGATTTTAATGTAAGCGAGGTGATTTCCGTGAATCCAATAGTTGAATTTTGCATAAGTAATCTTGCAAGTGGTTCATACAAAACTTTTGAAACACTGGATCGCGATCCGAACCTTGATGTCCTTGAATATGGCTGTTTGAGTTATTGTACCAAATGTGCCGAGTCTTTATACGCTATTGTAAATGGTGAAGTCGTTCAAGCAGACACACCCGAGGAACTCACGGAGCGCATTTATCAATTTATAGAAGATAATCCACTTTTTTAATAAATCTTTCCGTATCCAAACAAAAAAGCTTTTCGCATGTTTTATGGCGAAAAGCTTTTTTGTTTGGAATAGTATCTTAATGTAAATTCAGAGTAATTTTCATTTATTCAACTTCTGGTAAAAATGCTGAGAAAGGGCCAAGTTCATTTTCAAGATAATAACGAACTTTTCCAGGAAATTCAGAAAGCGCGTCCATAGAGCCGCTTAATATTGATTCAATTAAATTTACATCGACATTATTAAAATCTCTAACAATCATCTTGCGTAAGCCGATTACACGTTTGAGTGGTTCAGACATTTCCTTTGAAATCACTTGTTCATCATCCATTATGTCAATGATGTCTTCGTAACCACCTGGATCACGCATGATAAACCCATCAATCATTGTATTTCCAACATCAATAATTGATTCCACTATAACATGAGCAAGTCTTGCAAGAGCCAAAGAATCCATTAAATTCCCTGTCCATTCCTTCGTTTCTCCATACAGCGCCAATAATTCCTCCATATGTTCAAGAGTTTCATTTACTTTAGTACGATCAATAAAATACATATAATTCCCTCCATAGCATTTACATTTTATCTTTATAATACCATAATAATGAGCAATGAAAAAACCGCTTGGAGATCTTATTGATCTTCAAGCGGTGCTGTAGTTTCTGCTTCTTCAGGTATAACGACTTCTTCTGTAATTCGTCCCACTTTTTTCAATACAAAATAGGCACAACCAAAGTTACAGTATTCATATAAATAGTCCTGAAGCGTTCCAATTTTCGTTTCATACGTGGCCTTTTGATTTAGGTCTTCAAAAAAACCTTTTAAACGGAGCTGACCATAACCCCAATCACCAAGTATATAGTCATATTTAAGTAAAACATCGCTATAACGTGCATGCAATGCTTCTTCTTCAAAACCTTCACGGAAATTTGTAATAATTTCATATTCCCAATTTTCTAGAGTTACCATTCAATTTCACCGCCACTCAACTTTGCAGTGCTATTTCTAATTCCCCTTGACGCTGTCTTTCCTTGGCAGCTGCATTTACTTGTTCATCTGCATGATAGCTTGAACGAACAAGTGGACCTGCTTCACAGTGAGAGAATCCTTTAGACATAGCAATCTTTCTCAACTCACCAAATTCTTGTGGTGAATAATATTTCAATACTTTTAAATGCTTTTTAGATGGTTGTAAGTATTGTCCGATAGTCATAATATCCACTTTATGCGCACGAAGATCGTCCATTGTTTCAATAATTTCTTCATAAGTTTCACCCAGACCCAACATTAAAGAAGACTTTGTCGGAATATCAGGTTGCATATTCTTGGCACGAAGCAATAATTCAAGAGAACGATCATAAGTAGCACGAGCTCGAACTCTTGGTGTTAACCGACGAACTGTTTCGATATTATGATTTAGAATATCTGGTTTTGCATCCATTAAACGCTCCAGATTTTCATATACGCCTCCCATATCAGATGGGAGTACTTCTACAGTAGTAAAAGGGTTTTTTCTACGAATAGCACGAATGGTTTCAGCAAAAATAGCGGAACCGCCGTCCTTCTGATCATCTCGTGCTACTGCAGTAACAACAGCGTGCTTTAAGTTCATAAGAGCTACAGAGTCTGCAACACGTTCTGGTTCAGCTGTATCAAGTTCGTTAGGCAATCCCGTCTTGACAGCGCAAAAGCGGCAAGCGCGAGTACAGACAGCACCTAGGATCATAAATGTTGCTGTACGGCGCTCTCCCCAACATTCATGAATATTTGGGCAACGAGCCTCTTCACAAACTGTATTTAAATTTTGTTCTCGCATCATTTTCTTAAGACCCGTATAGTTTTCGTTCGTATTCAATTTAATTTTTAACCAATCTGGTTTTTTAATATGTTCGTTTTTATTTCCTGTTTCTGGTCTACAAGACACAACAATCGACTCCATTTCCACTTGAGCTGTTGTAACATATATAGTGATTTTTCAGTTCTCATACTATAGCTAATGTATCATATATATATTCCGCAAACAACCCAGAGTGTGAATGGCATAAGGAAAAGATCGATTGTATTTCTATAAAAAAGCAAGCACCCGGTTTGCTTTTTTTGGGTGCTTGCACTACTTATCGGCTTCTTTCTTTCTTCACGGCATGCGCAATACTTGCTCCAAGACCTCCCCAGATAATGAGGATTCCTATTACCATCATTACGATCGCTCCAGCACTCATATCGAATCCTCCTTAGTCATTTTCATAATCAGTAGTTTCATGTGTATTCTTTTTCCACTTAAACAACGTAAAGATAATAGCCATGACTATCGCAAAGATTGCGACGGACCAACCACTGGCCCAGATAAATCCATCTGAATAGCCTTCATAGTTACCTATAATCTTTCCATCAGAATCTGTATGTTGTTTTAATATGTTGATTTTCAAAAGACCAAACATCATATAACCAAGAACTAACGGTGTAATTACGCCAAGGCATACCTTCCACCAAGTACCGATTTGGATGTCTGAAACAGCATTTGCATGTTTTTTGAATACGTCCAGTTTCTTAAACGCCCATGCGATTAACACAACCTCGACTAGTCCAATTGCTGCAACTCCAAATTGGTTTATGAAGTAATCAGCAGCATCTAGGAAGAAAAGTCCGCCACGTGTTGCAAATAATGTTGAAATTAAAGTTGCGATTCCAACACTAATGACTACAGATCTTCTACGGGAAATATCAAACTTATCCGATACACCTGCTATAAATGTTTCACAAATCGAAACAAGAGACGTCAGTCCAGCAAGCACAAGTGATAGGAAGAATAAAGCCCCGAAAATACCATTAAAACCTGGCATTTCATTAATAATTTGCGGAAACACAACAAAGGCTAGACCTACTCCCGCTGTTGCTACTTCTGCTACTGGAACGTTCGCTTGTGTCGCCATAAACCCAAGTGCAGAGAAAACTCCAATACCCGCAAGTAACTCAAATCCTGAATTTGCAAATCCAGTGATGAATGCGTTATTTGTAATATCCGATTTCTTAGGTAAATAGCTTGAATACGTTATCATTATTGCAAAAGCGATTGATAAACTAAAAAATATATGCCCATAGGCGGCCACCCATACCTGAGGATTCATGAGCTTTGATAAATCCGGTTTAAAGAATGCGTCAAGACCAAGTAAAGCTCCATCCAATGTAACCGCCCGGATAACAACCATCAAAAACACAACAACTAAAGTTGGTATGAATATTCTGTTTGCCAATTCAATACCCCTTTGGACCCCTGCAATCAAAATAACAAAAGCGATTGCCCAAACAAGCAATAATGGGAAGAGAACACCAAGAACAAATCCACCAGCTTGACCAGGTGTTTCAGCTAAATTCAGAACATCCCCAAATAGGAAAGCCCCAGTATCTGAACCCCAAGCAAGATTAAACGAATAGACTGTGTACTTCATCGCCCAAGCAATGATTACTGCGTAGTAGGTTGCAATAACAAAGGATACAAAAATTCCCCACCACCCAAGCCACTCAGCTTTCTTTCCTCCCATTCTAAAAAATGAAAGTGCAGCAGAACCGCGGTACTTATGACCCATTGTAAATTCCATGATTAAAATCGGTATTCCTGCAGTTAAAAGTGCGAATAAATATGGTATAAAGAATGCTCCACCACCGTTTTCGTACGCTACGTACGGAAAGCGCCAAATGTTACCGAGTCCAACCGCAGAACCTACAGCTGCCATAATAAAACCAGATCGTGTTCCCCATTGAGAACGTTGCGCCATATAACTTCCCCCTTTTCTTATACAAAATATTGTTCAGTTTTTTCCACTTTTCCGAACGAGTCCAACTACACACAAGATAAGTATAATCTTCTATCAGACTATTGTCAAAACATATTTTATTCACATAATTAGTATACAAAAATAAAGAAGCTACTCATTTGAATAGCTTCTTTACTCATATATTCATTGATGTACTAATGCTTCTCTCTTATCGTTTCGAATGATTAACGTAGTGAGGAAAGCAATAAGTATAATAATAATTGCTATCAATCCGAACCATATAGAACCGGTAAGACCCAAGACAATATATCCAATCGCTGCAATTCCTGCACTTATTAGAGCATATGGTAATTGCGTTGCGACATGGTCAATGTGGTTACATCCGGCACCAGTTGAGGAAAGTATAGTAGTATCGGAAATCGGTGAGCAATGATCACCAAACACTGCACCAGCAAGAACTGCCGCAAGTGCAGGTAACAACATTTCAGGAGCTGCCTCAATCATTATTTCTCCCGCTATTGGTAGTAAGATACCAAATGATCCCCATGAAGTTCCTGTAGAAAAAGCCATAAGTCCCGCAAATACAAACATAATTACTGGAAGAAAAGCAATAGGAACATTCATTTTTTCAACAAGTTCTGACAAATATACGCCCGTTTCCAACACAGCAATTAAATCCGTAAGTGCCCATGCTAATATTAATATTGAAACTGCAGGAAACATTGCTTTTAAACCACTTTTAAGTGCGCGCCCCATCCAAGTGATGCTCGCTGTTGAATTATACTTCATTTGACTCATGTATAAACCAACCGCAACAAGTGTACCAACAAGGCCTCCTGTCAGCAGCGAAAGTGGAACATTAGTATTCTCAAAGATCGACCATATGGTTGCCGAGCCCAAACTTGCCATACTTTCCAAGTAACCGGTCCAAATCATCATTACTAAGACAGATACTACAAGCGTTGCAATCGGTAGTATTAAATCTCTAACACGTCCAGATTCATGTTCGGGAAAATCTTCTTGTAATTGACCCGGAATCTCTTTATCTGGATCATATAGCTGACCTGTTTCCATTGCGAGTTGTTCATGTTTCTTCATTTCAAATAGATCGATGTCTGTCCATGCTAGAAAAATGACCAAAACTAGTGTCGTGATAACATAGAAATTCATCGGCGCCATCATTATGAAAGCTGATAACGGTGAATAGCTAATTGTCGCAGCACTTGCCAATATAATTGCAAGTTGGCCAATTAAATATGCCCCCCAACTCGAAATTGGTGAGATGACACATATAGGAGCAGAAGTCGAGTCGATAAAATAGGCCAATTTCGCACGAGATATTTTGTGACTATCTGTAATTGGACGTGATATTTGACCAACTGCAAGTGCATTGAAGTAATCATCAACAAACAATATCATTCCAAGAAAGACCGTTAATAACTTAGCCCCTCTTTTCGTTTTAATACGCACTGCTGCCCATTCTGCAAATGCTCGGCTACCTCCAGATAAACTAACAAAAGCAGTAATTATTCCAAGTAGCAATATGAAGAGCATTATAAAAATGGAATATGTATTTATTGCACCATCGTCCCAAAAAGAGACCGTAATCGCTTTCCAAAAATTCACTGCAGATTGAACTGGTGCAAATGATGCTGTAAGTAAAGCAGCTGAAACAATCCCTATTCCAAGCGATAGTAAAACCTTTCTTGTAATCAAGACCATTACAATTGCAAGTACCGGTGGTAAAATTGATACCCATGTTCCTTCCATTTTAAAACCTCCAGGTCGTTGGGATGAGACCTCAATGAGCAAAAAAACTGACATCCACTCACACTTATTACAAGTGAAGGGATGTCAGCTCTATCTACGTTTCGTCAGTTGGATAAATAATGTTTATCTAACGTACGACTTGTAGCTCATCACGCGCTAAAATAGCGTATGACAGTGTTATTCCTGTTTGGAATAACCCCAGTCTAGCGAATTTGACAGATTCGCAAAACTTCGGCAATGCTTCCTTTTACACACGGTCATCAAGGTCAATCTCACGTGTGTGACTAATAAGCAATGCAGCCTCTACCCAATCGATATAATGAATACTGTCTTAGACTATCAATAATTTGAACCAGTTTCAACTAAACATTTATTCCTTATCTTCTGGCAACTTAAAGGGTATTTCAATCTGCGGTGTTATTCCATCAGCACCTTTATTGTAGATTGGTGGAACATCCCCTTTGAACAATCCTGCAGCAATAGGAACCTTAGTCTTCACAATAGTATTTTTCGTTGCAAAAGGTACAATAATTTGCACATTTACAACCAGCAAAACATTTACTTCAATCGAAGCATTATTAATTCCGAATTCCTTAATCGTAGTTTCCGGTGTTGCTTGAACTTCTCCAATGACATGCAAACGAATTGGTATTTTGGGTCCTAAATTCCCAAGAAGCGGTATTCCAATTGCTTGCCCCATGGGTATCAAAAAGACAATTCCACCTCGATCTTCCATAGCTTGTGGATCATAGTCTATTTCACCCGATGGCGGCAACAAATCTACATTACCTGATTCAGCTTGATCGAGATGTTGTTGTACCAGTATTTGTATTTCCGCCAAAACACGATTTATTATTTCGGTATTAAATTTCGCTCCCACAATTCCACCCGATTCACTTGGCGGAATATTGACTATAATATCGTTTACATCTAGGACATTTGCTACCCTTGAGTTAATAGCACTACTTATGACTTGGGAGGCTATTTTTTCGGTTTGCATTTCTGCAAAATCCATATAAATCGGTGTCAATTTCATATTGACGAAATATAGAAAAAAAACAATGGCAAATAGAATCGCAGGAATTAGGAGCGGGATCATCTTTCGCTTTCTAAGCCTTCGTCGTGGCCTTCGCTTAACTTGCCCGTGAAATTTCAAAACGACTCCTCCTGGAATAGTTTATGTCAGGAGGGAGTCGTTTATTCTTTAACCAGTCGTTTTCCAAAAGAAGAGACCACATCTCTAATTAATTCGGGCATATAATACTCTTTTTCAGCATGTTTTAATGAAGGGAAAAAAAATCCGAATGTAAACATATCTAGCGTAGCAAGCGTATATTCTTTCTTTACTTGAATTGGATGATGCCCAATAAATACTTGACCATTCTTATCCATTTTAATTTCTTCGTAGAGCATTGCACCCATTAAATCGCCACGAAAACCAAGGCCTTTTATTTTAATATAAGGCCATTCTTTATTAAGTGATAATTTATATATTTCTTCTAGTTCAGCCCCAGTAAGCGTTATTTTACATGGATTAATCGGATGGGGAAGCATTGAATGTAAATCCCTTTTCGTTACCCACCCCTCATTTAAATCTTCCAGAAATATTCCAGAATTAAACAGTGCACAATCTGCCCCAGTATGTGCTAACAATGCTTCTCCAAAAAATTCAGCTAGTGCACTGGGGCCGAATAGGTTTTTCGGCATTACTGTTGGATTATAAAATATTGGATCTTCCATCGTTTCAATGCCCGCTTCCATAAGCAACTGTATCTTCTGATTTACATGCTCAGAAACTGGCAATGAATCTGTTGCATATACCTCTGCACTTAATTCTACAACTTCTTTTGCATCTGTATCCATCTGAATCGACACATGCCCTGTAAATGCACCAAACTTCCCTGTTGCTGCAAGCAGTGTATTACCAATGAGTTTTCCTTCCTCAAACAAATGATGTGTATGCGCTCCGAAAATAACATTGAACGCACTGCATTCTGCAGCAAGTAGTTCGTCTTGAGGAAGACCCATATGAGATAGACAAATAAGTATATCTGTTTTCTCCACTAACTTTTCTGCAATTCGTTTCAGCTCTGTTCGAGGTTCTTTAATTTTCCAACCTAGTTTATTATAAAACTCTTTATACTCAGCAGTAGCGGCAATTACACCAATTTTTGTACCTCTATCAGTAGTATATATTTGATATGGAACAGCCCAATCAGGTTGGCTCCCATCCTCATCAAACAGGTTCGCTAAAATGACATCGAATTCTGCATCATCATATAATGAAGCTAATGCATTTTTCGACATCGTAATGCCTTCATTATTACCAATTGTCACAGCATCATAGTTCGCCTCATTAAGCAGTATCACATTCCCCTTACCTTCTGTGCCTTCGGTAAATGGATGTGAACGGTCTACGTGATCACCAACATCAAATACATAACACGCTTCTCCAGTTACCTTGTGATGCGTACGACGCTCTTTTAGAAATTGACTGATGCGAGGCCAGTTTTCAAAATGACTGTGAATATCATTTGTATGATATAAATGAATTGTTTCTATCGACTGTTTCATTTTTCACCCCATTAAACCTTCTATAATTGACCGGATACCCAATAATAGCAAAACGATCCGTAATGCAACAACTAGCGTTTCAGACTTCATTTTCTGATTGAGTTTAGCCCCTAGTTTCGCACCAATATATGCTGCCGGAACCACTGGTATTGTATAAAGCCACGGAACATTACCAAGGGATATATGCGTGATTGAATTGACAATCGCTGATAAAAAGACCATGAACATAGAGGTTCCAACCGCAACATGTGGTGGAAATAGGAATAACAATATCATTGCTGGAACAATTATTGAACCTCCACCAATACCAAATAATCCAGACGCAAAACCAATTCCAAATGTTAATAGCAGAGCGAACCATATAGGATATCCAAATGTATATGTTTCACCCATCTTATCTGTAAACGTACGCGTTTTTCCGTGGTTTCTAAACCAATAAATAGGTTTCAAATATTTCCGAACAAGAAGTAGTGTTGCTAAAAATATAAGTAAAATACCAAAATAAAGATTAAATGATTTAATTTCAAGCCCTTTATTTACATAAGCGCCTAATAGAGTTCCAGGAATACTACCTATAAAAAAAATAATACTACTGCGATAGTCAATTGTTTTTATTTTCATATAACTAAGAGTCGACCCTAGCCCTACGAAAACCATCATAACGACAGATAATCCTACAACACTTTGAGGAGTAATTCCGTCAATCAATCCCAAAGTAATACCTACAAAAATAGTCGCAGGAACAAGTATAATACCTCCGCCAAGTCCCACAAGTGCACCAACTACACCAGATAACAGTCCAATTATCGCTAATAATATAAATTCCATAAACATTCTCCTTCGATAAAGTAATACTCTAATCATACTAACATATGAAGGAATTTCATCTTAAGCTTTTCACTCAATTCAAGACTTTTTCTATGTAAACAGAAAAGCCAGCCACAAGGGCCGGCTTTCTTGTTAATAATTAACCAATAGAACCTTCCATTTCAAACTTAATGAGACGGTTCATTTCTACTGCATATTCCATCGGAAGTTCTTTCGTAAATGGCTCGATGAAGCCAAGAACAATCATTTCAATTGCTTCTAATTCAGGAACACCACGGCTCATCAAGTAGAAGAGCTGTTCTTCTGAAACTTTAGAAACACTTGCTTCATGCTCAAGTGAAATGTTGTTATTTAGAATTTCGTTGTAAGGAATTGTATCCGATATTGAGATATCATCCATTAGTAACGCGTCACACTCTACTCTTGAACTAGCGCCATCTGCATTACGTCCGAAGTGAACCATTCCACGGTATGTTCCTTTACCACCGTTTTGAGAAATCGATTTAGAAACAATTGTGGAAGACGTATTTGGAGCTAAGTGCATCATTTTCGCACCCGCATCCTGGTGTTGTCCTTTTCCAGAAATTGCAATTGACAATGTCATACCACGTGCATATTCTCCACGAAGTAAAATCGCTGGGTATTTCATCGTCAATTTCGAACCGATATTTCCATCAATCCATTCCATCGTACCGTGCGCGTCAACAACTGCACGTTTTGTAACGAGGTTATAAACGTTGTTTGCCCAGTTTTGGATTGTTGTGTAACGGCAATATCCATTTTCCTTGACTATGATTTCAACAACCGCACTGTGAAGTGAGCTTGTTGTGAATACAGGTGCTGTACATCCTTCAACGTAATGGACACTTGCGCCTTCGTCGACAATGATAAGCGTACGCTCAAACTGTCCCATATTTTCCGAGTTGATGCGGAAATAGGCTTGTAGAGGTGAGTCTACTTTGATACCTGGTGGCACGTATATGAATGATCCACCTGACCAAACAGCTGAGTTCAATGCCGCGAACTTATTGTCTGAGTTCGGAATCACAGTACCAAAGTACTTTCTGAATAATTCCTCGTCTTCTTTAAGCGCAGAATCCGTATCTTTAAAGATAATTCCCATATCTACTAATTCTTGTTTCATGTTGTGATAAACAACTTCAGACTCGTACTGTGCAGAAACTCCTGCTAGATATTTTTGTTCTGCTGCTGGAATTCCAAGTTTATCAAATGTACGCTTGATTTCTTCTGGTACTTCATCCCATGAGCGTTCAGTACCTTCAGATGCTTTTACATAGTACGTAATCTCATCGAAGTTTAGCGAGTTAAGATCGCCACCCCATTGTGGTGTTGGCATTTTATAAAACATTTCCAATGATTTTAGACGGTAGTCTAACATCCATTGTGGTTCGCTTTTCATTCCAGAAATCTCTTCTACGATTTCACGTGTAAGTCCACGTTCCGAACGGAATACAGAGATATCTCCATCATTAAAACCATGTTCGTATTCGCCCATTTCAGGCAGTTTTTTAGCCATTACTATTCCTCCTTCTATAGAGTTACTCGGAGTCTTTTCCGACTCCTTGTTCCATCGCCTTCCATGCAAGTGTTGCACACTTAATCCGGGCCGGAAATTTAGCAACGCCAGAAAGCGCCTCAATATCCCCTAAATCGATGGAGTCGTCATATTCTTTGCTCAGCATAATATTCGATATTGTTTTGGAAAGGACGAGTGCTTCTTCGACGGTTTTCCCTATAATCAACTGTGTCATCATTGACGCAGATGCCATAGAAATCGAACAACCTTCCCCTTCAAACTTCGCATTTTGAACCGTGTCATCTACAACTTGCATTGTTAAATGAATCACGTCGCCACACGTCGGATTATTCATGTCGACGGTGACACTACTCTCTTCAAGCACACCTTTATTCTTCGGTGATTTATAATGATCCATAATGACCGTACGATAAAGTTGGTCAAGATTTCTAGTTGTCATCGTTGAAATACTCCTTTGCTATTTGGAGTCCGTCCACGAGGCGATCAACATCTTCTTCTGTATTGTATACATAGAAGCTAGCGCGCGCTGTGGCAGATACATCAAGCCATTTCATAAGTGGCTGTGCACAATGGTGTCCGGCCCTTACAGCAATTCCATGCATATCTAAAACTGTTGCAAGGTCATGCGGATGAACACCTTCAACATTAAACGTGATCACACCTGCACGCTTATCGGCATCCAGTGGACCATACACTGTAAGTCCATCAATTTTCGCAAAGCGTTCTAGTGCGTAAGCAGCAAGTTGATGTTCATGACGTTCAATATTGTCGAGCCCAATTTCTTCAAGATAATCGATTGCCGCACCGAGGCCAACTGCACCTGCGATAATCGGTGTTCCACCTTCAAATTTCCATGGAAGTTCTTTCCATGTCGATTCATAAAGGCCAACGAAATCGATCATCTCTCCCCCGAACTCAACGGGTTCCATAGCATTCAACAAACCTTTTTTCCCGTAGAGTACACCAATCCCTGTAGGGCCAGCCATCTTATGTCCTGAAAACGCATAGAAATCACAGTTAAGACTCTCTACATCCACTTTAAGATGAGGGGCAGCTTGCGCACCATCTACAACCATGACAGCACCGTGTGCATGCGCGATTTCTGTAATTTCTTTAATCGGGTTAATTGTTCCAAGAACGTTAGAAACATGCATAATCGAAACGATTTTCGTCCGATCCGTTACAACTTCACGCACTTTATCGAGTGATAGTGTCCCATCGTCTTCAAGTTCCACGTATTTTAGAACAGCGCCTTTTTCTTTAGCCAGTTGCTGCCATGGAATAATATTAGAATGATGCTCCATGTACGTAATGACGATTTCGTCTCCTTCATCGACATTCGCACGACCATAACTCTGTGCCACAATGTTTAACGCTGTTGTTGTTCCACGAGTAAATATAATTTCTTCTCTCGACTTCGCATTAATAAATGTACGCACTTTATCGCGTGCACCTTCATAAGCTTCTGTCGCGCGATTTCCAAGTGTGTGAACCCCGCGGTGGACATTTGAATTATCAAACTTGTAATAGTCGCTAATCGCATCTATCACTTGCGTTGGTTTTTGAGAAGTTGCAGCACTATCAAGATAAACGAGCGGATGCCCGTTTATTTCTTGACCTAGAATTGGAAAATGTTTGCGTATGTCTTTGTTAAGCATTAGCGCACTTTCCTTTCGATAACCTCCGTCAACAGTTTCTTCACACCTTCGACTTTTAACTCAGCGACGACTGGTGCAAGGAATCCGTGAATGATCAGGCGTTCTGCTTCTTCTTTTGAAATCCCTCGACTCATTATATAGAACATTTCAAGCGGATCTACCCGGCCAACAGAAGCTGCGTGACCAGCTGTCACTTCGTCCTCTGCAATGAGTAAAACAGGGTTCGCGTCTGCACGTGCGCGTGGACTCAAAATAAGCATACGTGACTCTTGCTCCGCATTCGATCCTGTTGCGCCTTTTACTATTTTACCGATACCATTAAAGATTACAGTTGACTCATCTTTAACAACAGCGTGTTTCAAAATCATACCGTTCGTATTTTTACCAAAGCTGATGATTTCTGTCGTAAAGTTTTGACGTTGCTTTCCGCGTCCTACAACAACAGTCTTCATATCAGAATGGGAACCGTCTCCTACTAGGTGTGTAATATTCTCTGCAATTGTATCGCTGTCATTCATAAGTCCGAGCGCCCAGTTCAAGCGACTATCTCGACCTGTAACACCACGACGACTGACGAATGTAGTGAATCCGGTTGGAAGCATATCAACAGCACCATAATTCACTTGTGCATTAGCACCTGTGAATACTTCTGATACAATATTTGCTTGTCCTTTGGCTTCTGACACAGTCGACATGTAGTTTTCAATGTATGTTAGTGAGCTGTTCGCTTCCGCAACAACAATCACATGGTTAAAGATAGAAGCTTCTTCATTGTCATGAAGGAATAGCGCTTGAATTGGTTCTTCCACAACAACGTTTTTCGGGACATACACAAATAATCCACCGTTCATAAACGCTGCGTTTAATGCAGTTAATTTATGTTCGTCTACTTTTACGCCATCGGTCATATAATATTTCTTCACAAGGTCAGCGTGTTCGCGTGTCGCTGTGAAGATATCTGTTAAAATAACACCTTTTGCTTTCAAGTCTTCAGACAATGAAAGATATGCAGGCGTATTATTATGTTGAATGTATATACTTCCCTGACGATCTGCGTCAAATAGTGCACGCGCCTCTTCTGGAAGTTCATCTAGTGACTTGTAAACAGAACTTTCTACCGCATGGATAGGAAATTCTGTAAAGTTCCAACGATCAATTCTTGTTTTATCTGGTTTCGGCATAGGAAGCTGTTCCACTTTCGCAAATGCGTCTGCACGGAAATCCGTCATCCACTCTGCTTCATTCATCTTCTTTGAAAAGGAACGAACATCCTGTTCGGTTAATGCCAATTTTGTTTCAACCGTCATTTTGAATTGTCCCCTTTCTTATGCTTCCTGCTCTACAGTTTCTGCTTCAATGCCAAGTTCCTCATGAAGCCAGTCATATCCTTGTGCTTCAAGTTTATGCGCTAATTCCGCGCCACCTGATTGAACGACTTTACCTTGAATCATTACGTGGACGTGATCTGGTTTAATGTAGTCAAGAAGACGTTGGTAATGCGTAATGATTAGGCATCCAAAACCTTCTCCGCGCATTTCATTAATTCCTTTTGCAACTACTTTAAGTGCGTCAATGTCTAGACCTGAGTCAATTTCATCAAGCACAGCGAATTGAGGCTTCAACATCATAAGTTGAAGAATTTCGTTACGTTTTTTCTCTCCACCTGAGAATCCTTCATTCAAATAACGTGTTGCCATATCTTCATGCATCTCAAGTGTTTCCATTTTAGTATCAAGTTCACGAATGAATTTCATTAATGGAATTTCATCACCTTCGTCACGTTTTGCATTGACAGCTGAACGTAAGAAGTCTGCATTTGTAACGCCTGTAACTTCACTTGGGTATTGCATTGCAAGGAAAATCCCTGCTTTCGCACGTTCGTCAACTTCCATTTCAAGTACATCTTCACCATCAAGTGTAATTGTCCCTGAAGTTACTTTATATCTCGGGTGCCCCATAATCGCTTGCGCGAGAGTTGATTTTCCTGTACCGTTCGGACCCATAATTGCATGGATCTCATTTGTATTGATCGTCAAATCGACGCCTTTCAATATTTCCTTGCCTTCAATTTCAACGTGAAGGTCTTTAATTACTAAAGTAGACATTCCTTTACCTCCAATATGTTAAGTTACGAATGGATATCCATTCTTTATTTAGTATCATTCTAATCTTAACCCAAATAGCTTCCTCTTGCAAATCTTTGAGTAACATTGGTTTTCTATGAATTAGCATGAAGTAGAGACTTACTGGTATGCACTTGAAACAACATTAGTTATTTTCAATTGCCTACTTGCTAATGAGAATAACAAATAGTCGGCACATGGCGTACCGACTATAAAAATAAGTATTCAATTACTTTTACATAAGTTCTGTTTCCTAAACAAGTCTCTATTTATTGATTTGGAGCATGGTATTCAGTAGTTTTGCCATCCTTCAATGTATATAATCAAAGATGAAAAATTCACTAAGTTAACTAATAAGCTCCAGTAAATCCGGAACTGATTGAAATGCATATATTTTGTGTTCTATTACTCCATCTTTTGCTATTAATAAGCATGGTACACTCTCAATTTCATAATCCACCGCAACATCTTGAATATAATTCAAATCAGCCTTCCCCATAGGTAAATCGGGCTTCATAACAGAAATCACTTCCAACATTTTAGAAGCAACTGCGCAAGTTCCACACATAGGGGTGTATAAATAAAAAACACTTATAGGAGATTCCGTGGCTATATCCTCCCATTTTTGTCGTGACCAGTTTTCCATTCAATCAATCCTTTAATAATAATAATAATAATAATAGTTGTCCTTCAGATGAATGAATTTTAAAAGTTCCTATGCACTTTAAAATTCGCTTTCAGTAAGTTCTCTATTAATACATCGTTTGGCGTTGTTTCAACTTGTTTATATACTTTTTCAGTATATATATGTTTTGCCAAAGGAAATTCCCTCTTAAATAAAGCACGGATTTTCTCACCTGACTCATCTGCATCCACAAAAACAAATAGCTCCCAGTCCTCATATGGCGTGAGCATTTCCTCAAGTTCATACGAACTGATCGTACCATTCGTACAAATAATTTTTACCGGTTCCGCCAAAATAGGTATGAGTCTCTTTCGATCCGATCCGCCTTCAACAATCAGTAACTTTCCTTCATACAAAATAATTCCTCCCCGGAGTTTTATTTAAACCGAGAAAAAAACGCCGTACATAAAAACGGCGTTTTCACTTTTCATTATTCACCAGATGTCATTTTGTCATAGTCTTCTGCAGACATTAGAGCATCTACCTCAGATACATTAGAAGGCTCAACAACAATCATCCATGCTTTTTCGTATGGGGATTCGTTAACGAATTCAGGGCTATCTTCCAACTCTGCATTCATTTCTACTACTTTTCCACTAATTGGAGCATAAAGTTCAGAAACCGTTTTTACGGATTCAACACTACCAAAAGGCTCGTCTGCTTTAATTTCATCTCCAACTTCTGGAAGTTCAACAAAGACAATATCACCTAGTTCAGATTGTGCAAAGTGCGTAATACCAATACGGTAGTTACCATTCTCTTCTTTTACCCATTCATGCTCATCGGAATACTTTAATCCAGTTGGTGTACTCATATTGAAAACCTCCATTAGATATATTCATTCTATTTAATTTTGACATACAAAGACAAATAATACAAGACGGGACACTAGTTGTTCCATACGTTTTCAAAGTTTTCTTCTTTAAATCCAACAGTAGCTTTTCCATTACCGACGACAATTGGGCGTTTAATAAGCATACCGTCAGATGATAGAATTTGTAGTTTCTCATCCTCTGTCATAGTAGGAAGTTTTTCTTTAAGATTCAGTTCGCGGTACTTCATTCCACTTGTATTGAATAACTTTTTAAGTTCCAAGCCTGAAAATAAAAGTATTTCACGAAGCTGCTCTTCTGATGGAGGAGCTTCTGCAATATTTACCTTAACAAAATCAAGCTTTTCTGTCTCAAGCCATTTCTCTGCTTTTCTACATGTACCGCATTTAGGATAACCGTAATATGTAAGCTTCATAATTAGATCACCTCCATTTGTACTTAGTATAACAAAAGAAACATCCGAATACCCTATGGCACTCGGATGTTTCCATTTTTCATATTAAATTGGTAGCGCAATACATGACATTAGTGAAAATTATCCTTTCTCAAACTAAACAAGAGAAAGAGATGGAATTTCTCTAACACCATTTTTTTATAAATATATATTGAACTGAAAAGTCCTGCTATCCGCTGATTTCCGTTCCGACCGGACGCGTTCCATGGGGCGTGCGTCGAGCCTCCTCGTCGCGAAAACCGCGCTCCTGTGGGGTCTCGACTGTCACGCTGATCCCATTGGAGTCGCCGGTCTGCACTCCAATACGCTAAAACGTGGTGAATATAAGTTGAATGTAAATACTACCACTATTCGGCCACCGTTTAGAGACTGTTCTGTATAGAAAATGTTGGCGGACAATCCGGTTATAATAGGCATTTCCAATCTAATCAGGGTTCTAAGGTATTAAAGACTATTTTGTCACGAGTAGTTTCTCCTTTTGTTTCAAGTTATATAAGAACAAGTAAAAAAACGTTAAGAAAATTTCTTCTGTATAAATCACTCTATTTCAATGTGCAATCTAAGTTGCTTGGAGTGCAAGGCGGCGACTCTGGGAGGATCAGCGGGACAGGTGAAACAACCAATGGTTGCGAAGCAAACAGGTTGGTCCACCGCCCGCCCTCCAGAACGCGTCCGCCTGGAACGGAAAGCAACTGCATAATTGAAAATTTATAAAAAGACTGCCCTAAAACCAGTTTCCACTGACTTTTTGGGCAGTCTTTTAGCAAATAAAGAATTCAATTATAACAGACTAAAGTTCTTCACCAACATCATTTTACAGAGAACCATTAAAATTAATTAAACAACGTATTTTTCTGCATCGATTATTTTCACAGATGCTTCACGTTTTTTCAAGATAATATTATAAGGTGTTGAACGTGTCAATTTACGTAAAGCAGAAATCATCATACGTTGGTTGTCGCCATCAGCTGTTGCAAGAAGAGTCTCTCTTGCATCCTTCTCAATCGCTTCAAATGCTTCTTGACAGAAAATCTCTGTATATAAAATCATTTGTTGCGCTTTCTCCTCGCCACTACGTGCAATCGCTTTTTGTGTACGAAGAAGAGCAGATTCCATTGCAAAGACATTATTGGCAATGTCTGCAATATTTGAAAGAACTTCTTGTTCTACTTCAAGTTTTGGACCAAACTTCTGCGCTGCCATACCAGCAGCTAATAGACCAATTTTCTTGGCATTTTGAACAAGAACTTTCTCTTGTGCAAGGGCCTCGTCGCCAATTTCTTCAGGCATCATCATAAGAAGTTCTTCTTGTAAGCTTTGTGCTTTTTCAAGCAATGGTAACTCGCCTTTCATTGCTTTCTTCAAGAATGTTCCTGGGATAAGTAGGCGGTTGATTTCATTTGTTCCTTCAAAAATACGATTTATACGAGAGTCACGATAGATTTGTTCAACTTCGTATTCAGCCATAAAACCGTAACCGCCATGAAGCTGTACAGCCTCATCAGCAATATAATCCAGAACTTCTGATCCTACAACTTTGTTAATAGAACATTCAATTGCGTATTCCGCAATCGAAGCAGCAATTGCCTTACCATCTTTCTGTTCTTCAGGAGTCATCGCATTGTTACGCTCTTCAAAATATCCCACTGTGCGGTAAATAAGACTTTCCGCAGCAAATAGTTTAGAAGCCATTGTAGAAATCTTTTCTTTTGTTAAATTAAAAGAAGAAATTGGCGTGTTAAACTGTTTACGCTGATTCGTATAGGCTACTGCAAGTTCAAGAGCCCGCTTACTTCCACCAAGTGTTCCTACTCCTAATTTATAACGACCAATATTTAAAATATTAAATGCAATAATATGACCGCGGCCTATTTCACCTAATAAGTTTTCAACTGGTACTTGTGCGTCTTGTAAAATAAGCGTTCGAGTAGATGAAGATTTAATCCCCATTTTCTTCTCTTCAGCACCAACAGAAACTCCTGGGAATTCTTTTTCAACGATGAATGCTGAGAATTTATCACCATCTATTTTCGCATAAACGATGAACACATCTGCAAATCCAGCATTTGTAATCCATTGTTTTTCACCATTTAGAACATAGTGTGTACCGTCAGAGTTTAGTTTTGCATTTGTTTTGGCTCCTAAAGCGTCGGAACCCGAACCTGGTTCTGTCAATGCGTATGCAGAAATCTTGTCTCCAGAAACTGAATTAGGTAAATATTTTTTCTTTTGATCTTCGTTACCAAAAAGAACAATTGGTAAAGTACCGATTCCTACATGGGCACCATGTGTAATTGAAAACCCACCAGATACCGACATTTTTTCAGCGATTAATGCTGACGAAATTTTATCGAGTCCAAGACCACCATACTCTTCAGGAACATCTGCTCCAAGAAGACCAAGGTTACCTGCTGATTTCAATAGTCTTACAGAGTTATCAAACTCATGATTTTCTAACTTTTCAACAACTGGAAGAACTTCGTTTTTCACGTAATCCTCTGTTGTTTTTGCAATCATTTTTTGCTCATCTGTAAAATCCTCGGGTGTAAATACACGGTCAGCCTCTATGTCTTCGATTAAAAATGCTCCGCCTTTTATTAGCTCATTCGTTTTTAATTCAGTCATCAATTGTTCCTCCTTTAATTTATGGTGTTTCGTTTCACTTATAGTAGTTCGAAAACGCCTGCTGCTCCCATTCCTCCGCCAATACACATTGTTACGACGCCAAATTGTTTGCCTTGACGTTTTAATTCACTCATCATACGAATCGTTAGGATTGAACCTGTGGCACCGAGTGGATGACCTAGCGCAATTGCTCCACCATTCACGTTTACTTTATCCATATCTAGACCTAAGTGACGGATAACCTGAAGAGACTGGGCTGCAAATGCTTCATTCAATTCCCATATATCAATGTCTTCAATTGTTAAGCCCGCAAGTTTAAGTGCTTTTGGAATCGCAACAATAGGACCAATTCCCATTACTTCTGGCGGAACGCCTCCAACTGCAAAAGAAAGAAATTTTGCGATTGGCTTTAATCCTTGTGCTTCTGCAACTTCGCGGTCCATAACAAGAACTGCTCCAGCACCATCCGAAGTTTGTGAAGAGTTTCCAGCTGTGACACTACCAGTTACCGAAAAAGCCGGACGAAGTCTTGCTAGCCCTTCCATACTCGTACCGTGTCTCACGCCTTCATCCATTTCAAACATAAATTTACTTTCCGAATACTTACCTTTATCGTCAACAGTGCGTTTTACAACTTCAACAGGCACGATTCCATCATCAAATTTTCCTGCCGCAATTGCCGCTCCCGCTTTTTCGTGAGAGCGAACAGCAAACGCATCTTGATCTTCTCGGCTAACGTCATATTTTACCGCTACTTGTTCAGCAGTATGACCCATACCCATATAATACTGGGGTGCTGTTTCAGCAAGAATTGAGTTTGGACGAATTGTATTTCCCGTCATTGGTATCATGCTCATAGATTCTACTCCACCAGCTAAAATAGCCTGTGAGTGGCCAAGCATAATTCGTTCAGCCGCATAAGCAATAGACTGCAATCCAGATGAACAAAATCTATTTACCGTGATGGCTGGCACTGTATCTGGAAGTCCAGCAAGTGCTCCTATATTTCGTGCCACGTTCATTCCTTGCTCAGCTTCAGGCATCGCACAACCAATGATTAAATCATCAATTGGACCATCATATCCTCCAGCTCTTTTCAACGTTTCTTTAATTGCAATCGCTCCTAAATCATCGGGACGAACTGTAATAAGAGAGCCTCTTCCTGCTTTCCCAACCGGCGTCCGTGCACCAGCTACTATAACTGCTTCACGCATCTTTTTTTCCTCCTCGTATATATGCTTTTTATATTAGTTGCGTAATGGTTTACCTTTTACAAGCATGTTTTGCATACGTTGCTGTGATTTCGGCTCTGCCACAAGGCTTAGGAATGCTTCCCGTTCTAAATCAAGCATATATTGCTCATCTACTAAAGTACCGTATGGAACTTTTCCACCTGATAATACAAAAGCAAGTTTTTTTGCTATTTTCAAATCGTGATCGCTAATAAATCCTGACAATTTCATGCCTTCTGCACCTAGCAACATCGTAGCGTAACCCGAATCGCCCGTTACAGGAATCTTTTCATGTTTCGGAGCTTTATATCCATTTTCAAACAATGATAGTGCTACTTGTTTCGCATCATATATTAAGTGGTCCGCATTAATACTTACACCATCTGCAAAGTTCAAGAAGTTGTTTTCCCTTGCCTCATCGCCTGATGTTGAAACTTTTGCCATGGCAATGGATTCAAAGACTTTATTGGCAATAAATTGATAGTCAATATGAACGTCATTTGGCAATCCTTTTAGGTGTTTCGTGTAGAGACCGACGTTTCCGCCACCGCCTGGAATTAAACCAACGCCTACTTCAACAAGACCCATATACGTTTCAGATGCCGCTTGAATATGCGCCGCTGGTAGACAAACTTCTGCTCCACCGCCAAGAGTCATTCCAAATGGTGCTGCAACAACTGGTTTAGTTGAATACTTTATTTTCATCATTGCGTTCTGGAACGAACGAATTATGAAATCGAGTTCAAAAATATTGTCATCTTGTGCTTCCATTAGGATCATTCCTAGATTTGCACCTACACAGAAGTTTTTACCCTGGTTCCCTATAACGAGACCTTTAAAGTTCTTTTCAACTTCATCGACAGCGTAATTGATCATTTGAATAATATCAGGACCAATTGAATTGGATTGAGAGTGGAATTCAAGAAGTGCTACACCGTCTCCTAAATCAATTAAGCTTGCACCTGAGTTCTTTTTGATGACACCGTTTTTCTTTTTATAGCTCTTCAAATTAATTGATTTTTCATTAACCGGGACGAGTGTATACTCTTTACCATTAAAGAAGTAAAGTTCGTTGTCTTCTTCTTTATAAAAAGTTTCATAGCCTTTATCAAGTAAGCTTTGTACGAATGAAGGAATTTTTTCTCCCCCTTCTTTCATCTTCGCAACTGTTTTTTCTACACCAAGGGCATCCCATATTTCAAATGGTCCTTGCTGCCAGCCGAAGCCCCATTTCATTGCATTGTCAATTGCAACAATATCATCCGAAATTTCACCATTTAATTCGGCCGAGTAAAGCAATGTTGGTGCTATGATATTCCACAAAAGTTCTCCTGTACGATCGTTCGCATAAACAAGTGATTTCACACGGTTTGCAAGACCCTTTTGTTGCTTCGCCATTTCAATTGAAGGCGTTTGCAATTTCTTCTGAGGTCCATATTCAAGAGTTTCAGAATCGAGTTCAAGAATTTCCTTGCCTTTTTTCATATAGAATCCCTGTTTCGCTTTTGCACCTATCCAACCATTGTCAATCATCTTTTTCATGAAGGATGGCAATTCAAAAACTTTTTGCTCATCGCCTTCTGTTTTGTCGTAAGCATTCTTGGCAACATGCATGAATGTATCAAGTCCCACAACATCTAGCGTACGGAATGTTGCTGACTTTGGACGTCCAATAAGCGTTCCCGTTACCGAATCTACTTCACCGATTGAATATCCACGTTTCTCCATCTCACGAAGCGTTACAAGAAGACCGTACGTACCAATTCGATTTGCAATAAAGTTCGGAGTATCTTTTGCAATAACGACACCTTTACCTAATTTGTCTTCGCCAAATTGAATCATAAAGTCCACGACTTCTTTTGCCGTTGTGCTTGCTGGAATTACTTCTAAAAGTTTCAAGTAGCGTGGTGGGTTAAAGAAATGAGTTCCCAGAAAATGCTTTTGGAAATCTTCTGTACGTCCTTCTATCATATCTTCAATGCTAATACCCGATGTATTTGAACTAATTATTGTACCCGGTTTACGCACTGCATCTACTTTTTCATATAATGACTTTTTAATTTCAAGGTTCTCAACAACAACTTCAATAATCCAATCCACTTCACTTAATTTATCAAGATCATCTTCAAGGTTTCCTGCTTCTATTAAGGAAATATTACTCTTAGTTGTTAATGGAGCCGGTTTATGTTTAAGTACTTGTTGCAATGCTCCTTGAGCAAACTTATTACGTATTTGGCTATCTTCAAGTGTAAGACCCTTTGCTTCTTCTTCTACTGTTAACTTCCCAGGAACGATATCGAGAAGGAGTACCGGAATGCCTATATTAGCCAAATGTGCTGCTATACCTGAACCCATAACACCTGAACCTAATACCGCTGCTTTTTTAATTTGATAAGTCATATGCAAAGCCTCCCTTAAATTCTTTGAATGAATACTCATTCATTTTCTGAGTAAAAAAAATAGAAACAACTTCTATACCCCTAACTATAAATCATTATTCAACTTTTCGCAATCTATATATATTATAAAAGTGATCTAAAATCAGAATCCAACTCTTTTATTCTTTTAATATATCTTTTACTATGAATGTGACATTCGCAGGATGTTTTGCTAAACTACGAATAAAATCAAGATATGAATTAGACCCTAACTAAGAGGTGAACCGACAATGAAAATACTTCTTGATGTGCAAGGAAAATCACAATACGACACTGATATTAAAGAGTCTTTCCGCCCCTCTGCCTGCGGACCCGTAACAGCACGAGTATTAATGGATTACATTACGCAAGATTCTTCTACCTATAATGTGAATGAATTATATAAACGCCTTGGAGGTACAAAGATTGGATTATTTAAACATCGATACATTCAAAATATGCGCAGAATACTTGGTGCAGGATGGATTGTTGCTGATTGTGGAATTGATGAGGTCATTCAACAAATAAAAGAAGGACGCCCTGTTGCAGCAAAATTTGATAAGTGGTTTACGTTTCACTGGAGAGGTCAATATGAATTCAATTACCACTGGGTTCCAATTATCGGTTTCGAATTAATAGACAATGAAATTCAGCTTATTATTCATGATAATGGAGGACCTAATCGTGAAAGTAGAATACGTCAAATATCTTATAATAAAAACAAATCGATCCTGTCATTTGTAAAAATGGAACCTTTAAAAAAGTGAAAAATGCTACTACATGATATAGAAGCATTTTTGAACTTACTTAATATATGCCAAAGCTTGCTTCATAGAGGCAAAGCTATTAATTTGTCCGAAGTTTAAATCTAAACTTACAAGGGTCTGTGCGATTACAGGTGAAATACCACTAACAATAGGCTGTATTCCGAGTAGAGATAGGGCATCAAACAAATGGAATAATTGTTGAACAACAAATGTATCCGTTGTTTGTAATCCAGACAAATCAATAATCAAAGTTTCCAGTTGCATTTCTGAAGCATCTAGTAATACACGTTCCTGAAGAGTTAATGATCGTTCATGATCAATCGTTCCGATTAACGGAAGAATTGCAGTAACATCATCAATTGATACAATAGGTACTGATAATTCAGTGATGATTGATTTTGATAGCTTGAGCCTCTCGCTTTCATGACGAACAAATGGCAAACTTAAAAAATACGTAATATCATTCACTGCACTATCAAGTCGTGTAACAATATCATACATTTCGGATGCACCAATACCGTATTCAATCGCGTCATACTTTAACACGGTACCAATAATATTTCGATAACTAGGTACTTCTCTAAGCATCATATCCATTGTTACACTAGAGTGCTTAGCAAACTCTGAACCTGCTTTTTCTCCCCAATCCTTTAGTTCCGGAATTCTAACTTCTTCATCCATGATTAATGAATTTGCATACAGTTTTATAAGTTCAATACGTGATGGATAGAGCTCATTCTCTATTTTTTTAAGTATAGAATATCTCTCATTTTGACTTTCCGTAATTACATGTGCAAGCTGAGGTGCTTGTTCAATGATTTTCCGGCTAAATTGTACTAAAAACATCTCCAAATGGTACCATCCTTTCGATTTCTATTTTATGAAAAGTGAATCTGCTTGTCGAACAATCATTGAGTAACCTTGTTCTTCTATTAATTCCCTCTTTACTTGATCATAAACAGGTATTTCTAAATCCTCTAGAGAACCCACCATTTCAATAGAACAATGAATCTCTGCAAGTTGTTTTGATAAATACAGCATATCCTTGTCCTCTTCAATTCTTTTACGTCGAGCAGGGGTTAACTCATGAATTGAATCGAGTACGCCTTCGATTGTACCGTACTTTTTAATAAGTGCTAAGGCTATTTTGGGACCGATTCCTTTCACACCCGGATATCCATCGCTAGCATCCCCAGTAAATGCTTTCATTTCAATGAATTGCTTTGGTGAAATACCGTATTCCTCAAGAAAACGCTCATAAGTATAAATGTCATACTCGCTGTATCCTTTCTTCATAAATGCAATTTGAACTCCAGGTCTAAGAAGTTGCAGAAGATCTTTATCCCCTGTCACAATTGTTATTTCTGCTTTGCCATCCCATGTTTCAACCATTGAACCAATTAGGTCATCCGCTTCCATTCCAGTAATGCCGTAATTCTTCCACCCAATCAATTCCGAAACAGCTCTTGCCATATCGAACTGTGGTATTAGTTCAGGTGCAGGTTCAGGGCGGTGAGATTTATAACCTTCATATAAATCGTTGCGGAATGTTTTTGCACCCATATCCCAACATACTGCCATGTGAGTCGGTTGATATATTGAAGTTGCCATCATTGTATGTCGAGCAAATCCTTGGACTGCATTTGTAGGTGTTCCAGCTGCGTTTGGAAAATAATGACCCATTGCAGATGTTGCAAAAAATGACCGAAACAATAAAGCCATTCCATCAATAAGTAATATATGTGGTTTCTTGTCTGTGTTCATACTCGTTTAGTCCCCCAATAAATTGTTATCATTTTTCTAAAGTCTAACATAGACTTTAATAAAAAAAAGACGAAAGCTTAGAGTTCGCTTCGTCAATGGTATTATTTTTACTTTAAAAACTGTGCTATCTTTTGAATATCGGGAGTAAATACACGATCTTCAACTATTGGCATTACAATTTGATTGAGTTTTTCATACTTTTCTCGTGTTTTTGGTGCCATCCCATCTACACCCCTAATAAAGCAGCCCGTCATGGCGCAAAGTGCTTCAATTGCCAGGACATTTCTTACGTTTTTAATAATTAACTGAGCATGTCTCGCGCCAATTGTTCCCATTGAAACATGATCTTCTTGATTACCCGATGATGGAATCGAGTCAACAGATGCTGGATGTGCAAGTGTTTTATTTTCAGATACAAGACTCGCAGCAGAGTATTGCAAGATCATTGCACCCGACTGTAATCCAGGCTCAGGACTTAAGAATGGAGGCAATCCTTCGTTCAGATGCGGATTCACGAGCCGTTCAATTCGACGTTCTGAAATACTGGCAAGTTCCGCCATACCAATCTTCAAGAAATCCATCGCAAATGCTATAGGCTGACCATGAAAATTACCTCCTGAAACGACTGTGTTGCCATCGTCAAAAATGAGCGGATTATCTGTTGCGGCATTCATTTCAATCTCAAGTTTCTCTTTTACATAACCGAGCACTTGCCAACTAGCTCCATGAACTTGTGGGATACAACGAATGGAATAGGCATCTTGAACACGCTTTTCCCCTTGCACAGTTGTATAACTACTGCCGTTTAACCAATCCAACATTCTTGCCGCTACGTCCATTTGTTCAGGATAACCTCGCGCTTCATGAATTGCTGGATGAAACGCATCTGTAATTCCATACAGTGCTTCCATTGACATAGAAGCAATCCATTCACTGTCAAAAGCGAGAGACTCCGCCTCTAAATAATTCACAACTCCTTGTGCCGTCATTGCTTGTGTTCCGTTGATAAGGGCTAAACCCTCTTTCGCTTCAAGGACAATAGGTTCTAGTCCATGTTCATTCCAAATATCCATTGCTGGAATCTGCTCCTCCCCTTTCCAAACGGCACCTTCACCGAGTAAAACAAGAGCAAGATGAGATAAAGGTGCAAGATCCCCTGATGCACCGAGAGATCCTTGTTGTGGAACTACGGGATGTATGTGATTGTTTACCATATAAGCAAACCGCTCAAGGACTTCTGCACGTATCCCTGAAAATCCTTTCAACAAAGCATTTAACCGAAGTACAACCATCGCCCTAGAAACAATCTCTGGAAACGGTTCTCCAATACCGCAAGAATGAGAACGTATCAGATGAAGTTGCAATGCTTTTGTATCTTTTTCGTCAATTTTCACATTACTAAATAAACCAAAACCAGTATTGATGCCGTAAACAGTTCGATCTTCACGTACAATTCTTTCAACCGCATCACGACTTTTATTTACCCTTTCCAAAGCTTTTGGATCCAACATCACTTTGGAATCTTGATATAAAATGTCCTTCATCTGTTTTAGCGTAAGCCTCGACCCTGTTAACTCAATCATGACAACCTTCCTTTATATCAAATTAATTACCCAACAACTTTTATGCCATTTTTCCAAACGGAATTCACATGATTTACACCAAAGAGATATTGCAGCTCTTGATAATTCGAACAATTCCAAAGCACTACATCGCCTTGTTTTCCTATCTCAATTGAGCCTGTTATTTCCTCCATTTTTATTGCACATGCAGCGTTATAAGTGGCCGCAGTAAGAGCTTCTGCTGGAGTTAGTCGCATAGAAATGCACGCCAAATTCATAACAAGTGGCATCGAAGTCGTTGGTGATGAACCTGGATTACAATCCGTAGAAATTGCAACGGGCACACCTGCATCAATCATTTTACGTCCCTCAGCCGCTTCTTCCCTAAGATATAATGCTGTTGCCGGAAGCAAACATGCAATTGTCCCAGCTGCCGCCATTGCTTGAATCCCTTCATCAGAAGCTTGCAACAAATGTTCAGCCGATATCGCACCAACACTAGCAGCTAGTTCAGCACCTTCGTATGGTTCGATTTCATCAGCATGTATTTTTGGTATGAGTCCATATCTCTTACCCGCTTCTAAAATTCGTCTCGATTGTTCTGGTGTAAATACACCGACTTCACAGAAAACGTCATTAAAAATAGCGAGTTGTTCCTTCGCAACAGCAGGTATCATCTCATCTATAACAAGAGTTACATACTCCTCTTCTCGACCTTTGTATTCAACAGGGACGGCATGAGCCCCCATAAATGTCGGAACAAGATCGATTGGGTGCTCATTTTGCAATCTTTTCATTACGCGAAGCTGCTTAAGTTCAGTTTCAAGATTTAGACCGTAGCCGCTTTTTCCTTCAATCGTAGTAACACCATGGTTCAAAAATGAATCGAGGCGACGAAGGGACTGTGCAACTAACTCATCTTCTGTAGCTTCTCGGGTCATTTTAGTCGTCGAATGAATGCCACCCCCTGCATTCATAATTTCCATATACGTCGCACCTTCAAGGCGCATTTCAAATTCTTTTTCGCGACTTCCCCCGTATGCCACATGTGTATGTGGATCGACAAGCCCAGGAGTAACAAGGTGACCCGTTGCATCTGTAATTTCCGCTTCATGTGCGCGACTTTCAAATAATTCTTCAAGTTCTTCTGTCGTACCCACTGCTTTTATAAGCCCATTTTCAATCCAAATGCTACCATCTTCAATAATTGATAACTCGTTCATCGCTTTTTTAATTCGTGGACCTTTTCCACTTTGGGATAGTGTAGCAAGTTGTGATGCATGCTTAATCCATACAATGTTTTTCATGTTTTTGACGCTCCTTTATTCATCATCGGAATGTTAACGCCCTTTTCGCGCGCTGTTTTCTCAGCAAGTTCATATCCTGCATCGACATGCCTAACAACCCCCATACCTGGATCTGTCGTGAGTACACGTTCCAGTCTTACTTCAGCCTCTTTTGTACCGTCCGCAACAATGACCATTCCCGCATGAATCGAATACCCCATTCCTACGCCACCGCCGTGATGGACAGAAACCCAAGTCGCACCGCCTACTGCATTGATCATAGCATTCAATATTGGCCAATCTGCAACAGCATCCGAGCCATCTTTCATCGCTTCTGTTTCACGATTTGGTGAAGCAACCGAACCCGAATCGAGGTGGTCCCGACCGATAACGATTGGTGCTTTTAATTCACCAGAAGCGACCATATCGTTTATAATTTTTCCAAACCTCGCTCTTTCACCGTATCCAAGCCAACAAATTCGCGCAGGTAGACCTTGAAATTCAATCTTATCCTGTGCCATACGAATCCAATTACACAGATGAGTATTGTCACTAAATTCACGTAAAATGACTTCATCTGTTTTATAAATATCTTCCGGATCACCAGAGAGCGCAACCCAACGGAACGGCCCTTTTCCTTCGCAAAACTGCGGTCGGATATAAGCTGGAACAAACCCTGGGAAATCGAATGCGCGTGTGACCCCTTCGTCTTTTGCAACTTGCCGAATATTATTTCCATAGTCAAATGTAATTGCACCCTTATCCATCATTTCAATCATCGCTTCCACATGAGTTGCCATTGAAGCTTTTGACTGTTTGATATATTCCTCCGGGTTTTCATTTCTTAAAGTACTTGCATCCATCAATGACATTCCTACTGGTATATAGCCGTTCAGTGGGTCATGTGCCGATGTCTGATCTGTTAATACGTCTGGAATGAACCCTTTTGCGAGCATCTGAGGTAATATATCTGTCGCATTTCCAAGAAGTCCAATTGATAATGCTTTGCCTTCTAATTTCGCTTCTTTCGCAAGACGTATCGCTTCATCTAGCGAATCTGTTTTAATATCTGTATAGCGCGTTTCGATTCGTCGATCAATACGCGATTCATCAACTTCAATGCCAATACAAACCCCGCCTGCCATCGTTACCGCAAGCGGTTGTGCAGCCCCCATACCGCCAAGACCCGCTGTTAATGTAATTGTCCCTTTCAAAGAACCATTAAAATGTTGTTTAGCAAGTTCCGCAAAGGTCTCGTATGTTCCTTGCACAATTCCTTGTGAACCGATGTAAATCCAACTTCCTGCCGTCATTTGTCCATACATCATTAATCCTTTTTTATCGAGTTCATGAAACGTCTCCCAGTTTGCATACGCTGGAACAAGATTTGAGTTCGCAATTAGTACTCTTGGTGCATCTGTATGTGACTTAAATATAGCAACGGGTTTTCCCGACTGAACCAATAACGTTTCATCATTTTCCAATTCTTTTAAAGAACGGACAATCGCATCAAAGGACTCCCAGTTTCGAGCCGCTTTCCCGATACCTCCATAAACAACTAATTCATCTGGATGTTCTGCCACTTCTTCGTCTAAATTATTCATCAGCATACGAAGTGCGGCCTCTTGTTGCCATCCTTTTGTATTCAAATCTGTCCCACGATACCGAATGACTCGCTTCGACGCTTCCCCCAAAATGAACTCCCCCTCGAACTAATCTACATTCATAATACATGATGAAAACGTTCCATTGTTGACTATTCAGAAAATTTAGTCCGTGCTAACAAGGTACTGTTTTAGCGGGTTAAAGTGAATAAACACAAAAAAGTCCGAGACACAAATTCTGTCTCAGACCTTTTTAGTTATCTAATGTTAATTTTCACTTTCACATTTCCTTCAATCCATTGTGGATATCCGTGCAAAGGAAGCTTAACTGGGTTCACAAAAGGTCCTTTCGGAAAGTCCATTCCAATTACTGCGGTATCATCGCCATTAGATGAGAAACTACCACTTGTAAAACTCACTTCCTTTCCTTCGGCATCAATAAAGGAATTGAATGGACTTGTATGATACCCTTCCTCACTTTTTAGTAAGAATTCTAAGTAGCCTTTTTTTATATCCTGTATTGAATAGCGTTGATCTGCTGGTTGTTCCAAGATCACTTCTTTTTCTGTATCTATTAATATATATGCTTCATCTTTATCCATCGCTTGAAGTTTATTGAACATAAGCGTCAACTCCTCTGGATTCTCAAAGTAGTTACTTTCTAAGTAATAGATTTTTTCATCCTCATTTTCTGTACCTGAACTTGTAATTCCATTTATAGACGTCCACATTTCTCCGTTTTCATCCATCAATCGTAAATCTTCAAAACCAAATATGATCTTCGTATTATTTGGATTTGTACGAATACTGATTGCGACCTTTAATGGTGAAATTTCAATTTGTTGGATTGTAACTTTTTGCCCTTCAATTGAAACGGTCTCATTCACCAGATAACGCGTTGTAGGCATCTTTTCTTTTGCCAATGAAAACGGAATGTCAAAATCAATTTCCCTTTCGGTAGATTTTGCAGTTGCCTTTAATATAAATTCACTTTCATTCACACCTTCTTTAAACCCAATATTTATTTTTACTGCAAGTTCTTTTCCGGTTTCAAAACTGATTGGATCTGGAGTTGCTGATCCCCAGCGCATTACATCATTCCCTTTTCGATCAGTAATGTCCGATAAACCAAGGTGAAATACTTCATCTTTTCGAGCGCCATTTAATGTATAGAATAGGACCATTTCTTCCTCGTCTGCGATGACGCCCTTTAGCGTTAATGTTACACCTTCTTTTTCAGAGGTTAGATTGAGCTCCTGATAATATTCATTGTTCATCGCACTTTCAAGCCCTTTGTCTTCACGAATAAATTCAACAAACCTTTCCAATCCCGGTATCGAAGCAATGGCATTTGCAAATACGGGGGACACACGAATTGACGTAACTAACGTGATTAGTAAAATTGCAGCTACAAAAACCGACCAGATACTCCGTTTGTATATTCTTTTATTTTTCCTTGATTTCCCTAGTCGTCCTCGTTCGAAACCATTCTTTATAGCTTGTTCAAGTCGAATTTCAGAAATCGGCCGTTCCTCAATTTGCTTCTTCCATTGTTCCAACTTATCTTCTTCATTTTTATACATGGCCACTCCCTCCCTTCTCTTCAAAAAATAATTTAAGTACACTGAGCGCTTTATATAATCTCGTTTTGATTGTGCTTTCAGGTGTAGCTGTAAGTTCTGCGATGTCTTTGATTTTAATATCATGTAAATATTTCATATAAACAAGTTCCCGTTGCTGTCCAGTCAGTGTGTCAAGCGCTTCCTCAACTTGAAGAAACGTGTAATCGTCACTGATTTCATACTGAGTTAAAGCAGCTTCATTCGATACAAACTGTTTCTGTTTTCGCAAAAGATCACGACAATAATTCATCATAATTCGTATGAGCCAAGTCTTTACATACTCGGGCTTGCGCAAGGTATGTATTTTTTCATACGCACGAAATGTTACTTCTTGCACTGCTTCAAGTGCGTCTTCTTCATTTTTCAAATAGGCCAGCGCAGTCCTAAATAAATCTTCTTTATAAATAAGCAGTAAAGATAAAAACGCTTCATCATTTCCACTAACCGCTTTCTTTACTAATTCAACATCTGCCAAGACCCCACCCCCATCTTTCTACCACTTACAATTCATTGTAGTTAGTTTACCTTATATACATTAGACATACAGTTCTCGAAAAAGTTTGAAATACTTTTACCAATCGTTAATTTTTAAAAGTCCACTCCATCCCCAGGGTCGTTGCATAGGATAAGGGGAATCATAAGGAAGGAGTGAACAAATGGTTAATATGCCACCGGATAACCAAAATGAAAGACAATGGTATCCGCAATTACCTGAAGGTTATAATGTTGAACCGATGTCAAACCAATACCAGTCTAATCCTGGAATGCCAGGATACGGTTCACCAATGGGGCAACAATTTGAACAAGGAATGCCTGGATACGGTCCTCAAATGGGGCAACAATTTGGGCAAGGAATGCCCGGATATGGACCTCCTATGGGACACCAATTTGGGCCCGGTATGCCGGGATTTGGTCCGCCTCCGGGAGCAGGTATGCCTGGATTTAGACCTCCTATGAACTTTCCACCTGGAGCACATGGTATGCCTAACTTCGATCCACACCATGGATCCTCATCCGGGCAACATGGACAGCAAGGACAGCAGGGCCCTTCTTCACCACCACCGAACTTTGCACCACCATACCCTGGTGGAAGCGGTAATCAAGCTCAAGTTTTCGCTGTAGATCCTGGAGCAATTCGCGGATGTCTCTATCGTCAAACGTACGTCTGGTTATCGAGAAGACAAGGTTTTTGGTTCTACCCAACTTATGTTGGCAGGACGTCAGTAGCCGGCTATAGATGGCGCAGCAGACGAAGAAGATGGGAATATTTTGGGATTGATTTAAACCAAATCGATTCATTCACTTGTTTTTAAATTAAATTTCAACAAAACTTCAAAACCCAAAAGTCTCGTAGTTCGCAACCTGAACTGTGAGACTTTTCACTTCAAATAAAGGACAAGCTGTACAGTGAATAGAAGAATACTAAACAGTTATTCGTATAAAGGAGGATTTTAATGAGCGAAGTTTTAAAGAGATACGAGGCTTGGATAAAAGAAGCTTCTTTACCCGATTATTTAAAAATGGAATTACAATCGATAGTAGGGAATTATAAAGAAATTGAAGACCGATTTTATCAAAAGATACAGTTTGGAACTGGTGGAATGAGAGGATTACTCGGTGCGGGAACGAATAGAATTAATATATATACAATACGCCTTGTTGCGGAAGGGCTCGCCCTACACATACAAAATCATGGGGAAATCGCAATGCAAAAAGGAGTTGTCATCGCTTACGATACAAGACATTTTTCCGAACAATTTGCTCTTGAAATTGCAAAAACCATTGGCAAATACGGCATACGTGTCTACTTATTTGAAGAAAGCCGTCCTACACCCGAATTGTCATTTGCAGTAAGACAGTTAGGTGCTTTTGCAGGTGTTGTTGTCACCGCTTCTCATAATCCAGCTGAATATAATGGCTTCAAAGTATACGGAGAAGACGGTGGACAACTTCCACCTGCTGCCTCAGATCAGATTGTACGCTTTATGGACAGCATTGAAAATATATTTTCAATTGATATTCAAGATGAAAACACAATGATTAAAAACGGATTCCTTCATTATATATTAAAAGAAATCGACGATGCATATCAGGAATGTCTGCTCACGCTTAGCGAGATAGAATTACATTCTATTAAAGAAACTCTTTCAATCATCTATACGCCGTTACATGGATCCGGACTCATGCCTGTGACTACAGGCCTTAAAAGATTTGGTTTTCATAATGTAACTGTCGTTCCAGAACAAGCAGATTCTGACCCTGACTTTCCAACAGTTTCGTACCCAAACCCGGAAGAACGCCAAGCCTTTGAACTCGCAATTCAACTAGGCCATAAAAAAGAAGCCGAATTGCTTTTAGCAACCGACCCCGATGCCGACCGTCTCGGCGTAGCTGTTCGTAAAGACGATGGTAATTATGAACTTTTAACAGGAAACCAACTTGGTGCACTTCTTCTGAATTATATATTACTGCAAAAAAATCTTAAAAATGAAATTCCTGGAAACGGAATCGTACTAAAAACTATTGTCACCTCCGAACTCGGAAGAGCAATAGCAGAGAAATTTGGCGTCCATACGCAAGATACATTAACTGGATTCAAATTTATTTCCGAAAAAATTGAAGAATACAATTCAAGTGGTCAATTCAAATTCCTATTTGGTTACGAAGAAAGCTACGGTTATTTAATTGGTGAATTTTCCCGTGACAAAGACGCTGTACAAGCAGCGCTAGTGACCTCGGAAATGGCCGCCTATTATAAATCCATTGGAATCTCATTATTTGACGCACTCACCAACTTATACAATGAATTTGGCTATTACAAAGAGTCTTTAAAATCGATTACTTTGGAAGGAAAAGATGGACAAGATTCCATTGGCCAAATTATGAGCGGACTTCGCAATCATCCGCCCGATTCAATCGGAGGAATTCGAATAATTGCTCTTGAGGACTACAAAAAAAGAACCCGCCATGAGATTCACGGCGAGTCCATTCCAATCAGCTTACCAGAAGCAGATGTTCTTAAATTCTTTTTAGAAGATGATTCTTGGGTGTGTATTAGACCTTCAGGAACCGAACCCAAATGTAAATTATATTTTGGTGTTAGGAAGGGTTCGGCGGAAGAAGCGGAGGCTGCTCTTCGGATGTTGGAGAAGGATTTGATGGAACGAATTGTTTTGTAACAATACAATGTAAAAAAAATGTTGCTTGTCCCTAATTAGGTGCAAGCAACATTTTTAATGATATCAAACTGTATTGTATCCTCAGACTGCTTTCTGGGGACTCTTGGAGATTTCCAAAAAGTCTTTGTAATTTCGAATGTTATCTTCCTCATTATAATAATCATTTGATAGCACCATAAGCAAACAATCTTCAGTAAACTCGTGCATTTCATGCCAAATCAATTTATCGATAAACACACCTTGATTGATTCTATTTAAGTTATAACTGCTTTTCTCTTTACCATCATCCAATCTTAATTCACAGGATCCTTTCAAACAAATTAGCATTTGTAAGGAATCCTTTTGCGCATGAAACCCTCTTGGATAGATTGATTGTGTATTAAAGATATAATATACACGTTTGATTTCAAATGGGATATTCACTGGATATTCCAATTCAATTTGCACTGTTCCTTCTAAAGAATTCGGAACTAAATCATGTACTTCAATTTCCATTTGTGCACATCCTTATTTAATCATTTCTAAATAATTTTCATATCCTATTAAATTATCCTCTTCTGTATAAGGATTATTGGTCAGTACCATAAGTATGCAATCCTCGGAAAAGTTGTGCATTTCGTGCCAAATCATCTTATCTACGAATAGTCCTTGATGAATGGAGCTTAATGGAAAGGTTTGTCTCTCCGTACCATTATCCAAAACAACATCAACAGAACCGTTCACACATACCATCACTTGATAAGAATCAATCATTGCATGAAATCCTCTTGGCGAATCTGGATTTGTATTATAAATATAAAAAACTCGTTTTATATCAAAAGGTACATTTTTCAAAGCTTCCAACGCAATTAGTGAACCTCGTTCATCACCAAACTCTTCCAGCTTTAATAATTCACTGCCCCGTAACGTTGTTTCCATTAATTCTTTACCCATTTCTCCACATCCTCAACAGTTTTTTTAGTGTCTATTGCTTCAAGCCATTCGTTGTTTTCCAAATACCATTTAATTGTTAAAGCCAATCCCTCTTCAAATGTATAACGAGGTTTCCAACCGAGCTCATTTGTGATTTTTGTATTATCAATGGCGTACCTCAAGTCATGGCCTAATCGATCATCTACAAATTCAATTAAAGAATCCTCTTTTTCTAATTCGCGCAGAACTTGTTGAACAACTTCAATATTTTCTTTTTCATTATTACCACCAATATTATAGACTTCTCCAATTCTTCCACTATGGAGAATCTGATCGATTGCTGAACAATGATCCTCTACGTGCAACCAATCTCTGATTTGTTTCCCGTTACCATAAATAGGTATTTCCCTATCCTTCATGGCGGACTCGATTACCATCGGAATCAGCTTCTCTGGAAATTGAAAAGGCCCATAGTTGTTGGAACACCTCGAGAGCAACAAAGGTAATCCATACGTTTCAAAATATGCCCTAGCTATCATATCTGCAGATGCTTTTGTTGCGGAATAAGGACTATTTGGTGATAGGTTTGTTGTTTCCGTAAAGAAGCCTTCTTTTCCTAATGTTCCATATACCTCATCTGTTGAAATCTGGTAAAACTTTGCGTTAGTCTTATATTTTTTATTACCAACTGCCCAATAATTTTTGGCTACTTGAAGCAGCACTTCAGTTCCAAGGATATTCGTTTCTAAAAATAACTTGGGATTCTCTATACTACGATCCACATGAGACTCCGCTGCAAAATTAATAACAACTTGAATATCAAAACGACTAAAAACTTCTTCAACAAGTTCCCGATTACAAATATCCCCTTCAACAAAATGGTAATTTGAATTTAACTCAATATCTTTTAGATTCTTCAAATTACCCGCATACGTTAGCAAATCCAAATTCACAATCGTGTAATCATATTTTTCAAGTAGATACTTAATAAAATTGGATCCAATGAATCCAGCACCACCGGTTACTAGTATATTCATAAGAACCCCCCTTTCTCATTTTTGAAGTATTCATTGAGAATGTACAAACGCATCTTCAGATTGATCGGACATTGCTGTCTCAACTAAATACTTTCCATACTCTGTTTTTTGTAAAGGGAGGGCGAGTAACAATAATTGTTCCTTTGTAATATAATTTCGTCTAAATGCTATTTCCTCGATACAAGATACATAAAGCCCCTGACGTTTTTGAATTGCTTCTACAAAATTTGAAGCTTCCAAAAGGGACTCATGAGTACCCGTATCTAGCCAGGCCAACCCCCTGCCCATTACTTCTACTTTCAACTGATTTCTTCTTAAGTACTCATTAATTACACATGTAATTTCCACCTCACCGCGATGTGAAGGCTTAACTTTCTTTGCGTATTCAACTACTTGATTATCAAAGAAGTAAAGTCCTGGAATTGCGTAAGAAGATTTCGGCGAGTCGGGTTTCTCTTCAATAGAAAGCACATTCTTATCTTCATCCAATTCAACAACTCCATAAGCCCTTGGATCATTTACAAAACACCCGAAGATAATTGCACCACTTTTTAGAGCAGCTACTTTTTGTAGACGATTTCCAAAATCAGATCCATAAAAGATGTTATCTCCTAGGACAAGGGCAACAGTTGAATTACCTATGAATTCTTCACCAACTATAAATGCTTCTGCAAGGCCGCTCGCTTGATATTGAATTTCATAGATCAGCTTAATCCCTAAATCACTTCCATCACCCAATAACTCTTGAAAGCTCACAATATCTCGCGGAGTAGATATGATTAAGATCTCCTTGATACCCGCAAGCATTAATACCGATAAAGGATAATAAATCATCGGTTTATCATAGACAGGTAACATTTGTTTCGATATAGATTTCGTTAAAGGATAAAGGCGTGTTCCTAACCCACCAGCTAATATTATTCCTTTCATAACCAAATCATCCTACCTTTTGACGTTTATTTTCAGTAGATCTCTCATCCACCAAAGCATCAGCTTCTATACTTACACCTTTGTTAAGTGTTAATTTCACCTTAAGTAGCAAGCCGATAAGTATTGAATATACTGTTTTCAGCTCTTCATTCTTCATTAACTTACAAATAATCATATAAAAACTGACTCCAAGAATTATTTGTATTGTTAAATTCATATAATGATTGAAAGGTAACAAGCTACCAACAGTAAATACTATTATTCCCATAACAATTGAAAGTGCAAAAGTAGGAAATAAATCTTTTATTTGTTCTTTTGTTGAATAAGATATTTCTTTTCCCGAGAAGTACGTATTTACAAATAAGGAGATAAATGTATTCAATAATGTTGCAGATATTAATCCAATTATGCCTAGTTTCAAATATAATGAAAGAATAATTAAAACGGTTAAATTCACTTTTTTTATGACTTCCATTAACAGAAATAAGTCAGATCTACCTTTTACTTGAAGTATGCTTAAATTGGTTATATGAGTGGGGTACAGCATTCCCGCGATACATAATAATTGAAAGTAGATTACAGCAGGCAACCATTTCTCTCCAAGAACGATACTGAATAACGGGGTAGCTATAGTCGCCAATCCAACCATTAGTGGAAAGTTAATAAAAGCAGATGTTTTTATCACTTTTTTAAAAGCCGCCTTAAGCCGATCTTCATCATTCTGGATGCTGCTTAAGACAGGATAAGCGACCCGTTCTACAGTATTAGAAATGGATAATGCTGCAAAGTCTCTAAATTTCACCGCATTTGTATAGTATCCAAGTTGAGTCTTCGTATATACACGACCAATAATAATATAAAATAAGTTATTGTATAATGTATCTATTAAATCTGAAACCAACAACTTCGAGCCAAATCCAAAGAATTTTTTTAATGAATTAGAACTGAAAACAAGTGAAGGAATCCATTTATTGTAGTACCAAAGTAAAACGGTTTGAATTACTTGCATAGAGACCATATTTACAACAAGACTCCAGACACCAAAACCCAATACAGCCATCGTGATTGTAATAATCCCTGAAATAATAACCGCGACAACACTAGTTAATGTTATTGTTTTAAAATCAATATTTTTAACTAACTTGATTCGCTGAATGATTGCCAATGAATTAATAATTATTACGAATGAAAGGACTCTTATAATTAGTATTAGTTGAGGCTCTCCAAAAAACAGACTGATACTTTCTGCACACAAAAATAATAATACGTAAACGAGGAGAGAAACAAACAGATTAAAATAAAATACCGTTGAGTAGTCTTCTTGTGTTGTGTTTTCATCTCTGATTAATGCTCTGGAAAATCCACTATCAACAAGAAGGTTAGATAAGGCAATAAAAACAATTACCATACCAATGAGACCAAAATGTTCTGGCAGCAATATTCTGGCTAGAATTACTTGAATAATTATTTGCATTCCACCTTTGGCCAAAAGGTCCATAAAGCTCCAAAATAAGCCTTTCATTGTTTTTTGTTTGAGTGAGTTCGAATTCGGCATGTTCAATACTCCCAATCACTTATTGCAATTTGTATTATCTTTATAGCAAAACTTGTAACCTAAGAAGTAATTTCAAAGTAATTTTTTCTGTATTCTCATATAGTTTCAGATTTTTGGTACTCTCTCTTGCCTAATAATTGATACATATTACTTTTATATGCCTCTACGCCCGGTTGATTGAATGGATTCACTCCTAATATGTATCCACTCATCACGCATGCTAACTGAAAGAAGTAGACTAGATATCCAAATGTATAAGCGTTCATCTCAGGTATTTGTATGATTAAATTCGGTACACCACCGTTTGTATGAGCCTGTAAAGTCCCATCTAACGCCTTCAAGTTTAAATAATTCACTGTTTTTCCATTCAAATAATTCAACTCATCAAAGTCAGTTTCCTCATTTTCAATTACAACATCCTTATTCGGTTTTCCAACTTTTATTATTGTTTCAAAGATGTTTTTCCTGCCGTCTTGAATGTATTGTCCCAGTGAATGTAAATCCGTTGAAAAGACTGCAGATGTCGGAAATATTCCTCTCCCATCTTTCCCTTCACTTTCGGCGTAGAGCTGCTTCCACCACTCCGAAAAACTTTGGAGATTTGGTTCATAGCTTACTAACAGTTCAATTCCTTTTCCTTTGCTATATAAAAGGTTTCGAATGGCTGCATATTGATAAGCTACATTTTCATTTAGATCATCCGACGTCAAATCAGTTCGAGCAGTGGAGGCACCCTCCATAATGGAATCTATACAAATTCCACTAACCGCCATTGGAAATAAACCTACTGAAGTTAATGCAGAAAAACGACCCCCAATGTTTCTAGGTATATTGAATGTTTCATACCCTTCACTTTTTGCAATTCTATTTAAAGTCCCCTTTTCTCTGTCCGTTGTAATGTAAATTCGGGATTGTGCTTCGGTTCGTCCATACTTATCTACAAGCAACTTACGGAAAACTCTAAATGCAATTGCCGGCTCAAGGGTTGTACCTGATTTAGAAATGACATTTATAGAAAAGTCTTTTCCTTCTAATAAGTCAATTACGTCTGAAATATATGATGAACTAAGATTATTTCCTGCAAAAATAACTTGTGGTCCTACACGTTGTTTAGTGGATAGTTCATTTTGAAAAGTATGAGTAAGCATCTCTATTCCTGCTCTTGAACCCATGTATGATCCACCAACACCTATAACAAGCAAAACCTCACTATTTCCTCTAACTTTTAATGCAGCTGTCTTTATTCGATTGAATTCATTTACATCAAAGCTTACCGGGTAATTCAACCAACCAAGTGAATTCTGTTCCACTCCTTGACTTTTTCGAATTTTTCGATCAAAAAAACGGACAGTGCTTTGTAAATCACTCATTTCATATTCCTGAATAAAAGGAAGACTTTTTGAATAATCGAACGTGATATGTGTCAAAAACTCCCCACCCCACTCTGCCCATTTTTATATAGAAACTTTTTCATTAGACTTTTTTTGCATGTAATATTGTAAAGTTTCTTGAAGACCCTCAGATAAGCTATATTGTGTAAACCACTGTAATTCATCTTTCACCCTAATATTGTTTAAAACACTTTTTTCAATTTCACCAAATCTTTTCGGCTCGAATATAGGCATAGCATGGAGCCCTGAAAGATTTGAGATTTTATAATATAATTCTTCTATAGTCGTTTCCGAACAAGAACTTACATTATATATTCCCTTCGCCTTAACTCCCAAAGCCAAACGACAAGCAAAGGCTACATCTTTCACATAAACGAAATCCCTAGTTTGGCCTCCATCATAAATACTCACTTTTTCCTCGCCCAATAAACGATTGATGAATATTGAAATTACACCAGCTTCACCGTTTTCATTTTGTCTTGGTCCATAAACATTTGAAAATCTTAAGATGCAGCTATCTAGCCCTTTAAATTGGCTATAATGTCTAATGTAATTTTCAGCAGAATGTTTCGAAAGTGCATAAAAAGATTGTGAATTTATCGAGTGTTTTTCATCAATTGGAAGATATTCTGGTTCACCATATACCGCTGCGGTCGAAGCGAATAAGAACTTTTTCACATGATACTTTTTGGACAGAACCATTACATTTACTGTTCCTACTGTATTCGTGAAAAAGTCAAATTGAGGATTGTTCATGGATGCCATAACAGAAGCTTGAGCAGCCAAATGAATTACGTAATCTGGCTGTTCATTTATAAAAACAGATTCTAATTTAGGATCATTTAAATCCATCGTATAAGCTTTCACGGCATCTGATAAATTACTTTTGAACCCAGTTATATAGTTATCTACAGATACAACCTGAAAATCATTTTTCACCAATTCGTCTATTACATGTGAGCCAATGAACCCCGCACCACCCGTTATTAACACTTTCAAAGTATGAGCCACCTCCAAGGTAAATTTTTGGGAAACGTTCTTTAAGAAATGCTACGCATTTTATTCAATAAGCACCCTTTCCTTTTAATACCAACACAACGGTGTTTAGTAGTATTTTTATATCTAATAAAATGGAGCAATTCTCAACATAATTAAGATCGAGTTTAATCTTTTTTCCATGATTTATTTCGGATCTCCCATTTATTTGAGCGTATCCAGTTATTCCTGGTTTTACATTTAATCTTCGTGCTTGATGGACATCGTAATATTTTGTAATTGCAGGAATTTCCGGCCTTGGACCAACAATACTCATATCTCCAATCAATACATTAAAGAGTTGTGGAAGTTCATCAATACTATATTTCCTGTAGATTTTACCCAATTTAGTTACTTGACTGTTACTTCCAGTTTTAAAAATAAATTCATCCGGAACACTTTCACCCCAATCATATATATGTTCACCTTTTTCTTTTATACATTCTTTCATTGTTCGAAACTTCCAAATAATAAAGGACTTATTATTTAGACCTGTCCTTGTTTGTTTAAATAAAATGGGCTTTCCTTGAGTAATTAAACTCAATAATGAAAAGAATAATAGTAAAGGCATACAAAGTATGATCAATAGTAGGCTCGTCCCGATATCAAAAACTCTTTTCCAAAATAAATAGGATAATGACATTTTCCGAGTCTGTTCCTCAAAAATGATTCTTTGCATAAACCGTCCTCCTAGAAACTACATTTAATAGTTAGTATTGGATAAACCGGAAATCCAGCCTTATCTAGATTTTTAGTCATAGTACACTCTATTCAATTTCTTGGATAAAAAGAACTTCACGGCCTATTAATAAAACGAACTACATAAATAGTCATTTTTCATATCAACTAGTCGAAGTATTATCTATTTATAAGTCTTTCATACATACAAAGTAGTTATATATATTGGCTATTAGAAAAAACTACTTCTAAAAAGACTTCATTTTCTCTACTTATTATTCACTCTATGTATCCTGCATAAATTAAATCATCAATTGGTTTCTTTGTATTTTGCAACTAATATTGAACTAAAATAAAAAATGGTCTATCTCTTGGTTTTATCCAGAAATAGACCATTGATTATTTTTCTTGAGTGGAAGCTAAACGAATACTAACAGTAGTTTATGAAAGGAACTTCTATTTGAATCGACCTTAAGTAGAGTTGATGTTTTTATCTAGATGCTTTCATACGTGCAAAGAATGCAAAAGGTTTAGGAAAATTAATACGTGCATAATACACCACTTTTTCTTTTACACCAAGTTTATCCAAATAGTCTTTGTACTTCTCATTTTTAATTTCATCTTTATTTTCTTCTAATGATAAGATCATAATTTCAAACGGAATTTTAGACTTATCTATATTTTCCTTAAACTTATTTCCAGAGTAATGATTAAAGTTATCCAATAATTGTATAAATCCTTTATTTAGTTCTATTTGAATTTCTTTCTTCCGTCTATCCTGTCTCCACTTATCAGTCAATGAATCCTTCACTCCAACTCTATATACCCCCATACTTTCATTGAAATAATGTGCATATCCATAATAAGTTGCAATGAACTTTACAGACATGTCTCGAACTACCGCCGTATAATACCAATCAGGAGGATTATCCAATAGTTCTTTTCTGTAGATAAATGATGATGTTGGTACAACACCAAGTAGGGTTACTTCACCAGCGTCATAATTATTAGTTCTTGTGAAAAATGGATTATTTTTTTTTATTAAAGAATTCTTTTCTTCGATTTTTTCTTTTCTGGCATTTACCGTGTAGGCATTATGAAAACTAAAAGTACATTCCGGATTGTTTTCTAAATAATCTACTTGTTTTTGAAGTTTATATGGATCTACCCAGTAGTCATCGCCTTCACAAATCGCTACGTATTTCCCAATAGATTCGTCATGAAGCCTAATATTATTTAATCTGTGACCTACATTTTTTTCCGATGTGATCATTCGTATCTTCTCAGGGTACTTCAATACATACTCTTCAACTATCTTCCTTGTAGAATCGGTACTGCAATCTTCTCCAATTAGAAACTCAAAATCAAAATCCGTAACTTGTTTCAACACACCTTCAATAGCGTCTCTAATATATTTTTCATGATTATAGGTAACACAATTGACACTCACTAATACTGACATATAACCCCTCTTTTCATTCGTTTTCGATGTTTTAAAAAGATAACTCGTAGACTCATGCTATATAACATTTCTTTTTCCTTAGTTTGGATTTTTGAATAATATAAAAAATGTATATATATTTTTCGAGACAAGATATTTTCTATTGCTTAAATAAATTTATAATATAACTCATTTAGCACTCTTACCACATAGCCCTATTCAGTAGTATTAATTTATTCAAATCTTTTCCACTAAAACTTGTCCCAGTTTATAAAATTAATATTGTCGAATAGATAATAGTAATAGTGCTTTTTCACAAATTTAGCTACCTCCTAAATCGTAATCAGTTGTATTTCAATTTACAATTAGCCGCTTTTTTCTCGCAGTTCATAATCTACTATATTCATCTCCTTTAGGATTCAGAACAAAACGTATTACAAGACATCTTATAATTCAACCAGCTACTACTTGAAAACTTTGGCACTATGAATAAATTACAGAAACCTCAGAAAGCAAGTTAGGAATCGTGCCTTTTTCACTTCATGCAAAAATGTAAGTAATTTCAAATTGAATTATGTAATTAGTAATCTGAACGATTACTAATTACATAGAGTATCCACCCATTATTCATATTTTATACATACTATTTATATCAGTCTTCGATCTTTTGTATTATGAATATAGGTAGGCCATCGTCAGAACTATTAATCAAAGATTATTTCAGAATTTTAATCTGTCAATAATATAAAATCAATAATAAAAAAACGCCTGCACAACATCGAATTTTATGTTCGATGAGGTACAAGCATTTTGCTTCTTTATTCTAGAAAAGTCTTTCTGTAGTATCTAAGCAGCGCAAGTGGACACATCGAGTAATTGAACGATTATTCATCGCGTTGATAGATCCTATTAAAAGTAAATGCCACCTGGGTTTACTTTCTCCATACCATCTGGTTAACAATGCCGGTATAACTTTGAATCAATTTTATTACCTTTATACTTACATTTTCATCTATATAATTTGGGACCCCTTCACCAAACTCATCTTGTCTATTCATCTCAACTGCCATATCTACTGCTTGAAGAACTTGTTTAGTCGTTATGTTCCCAATAATCATATTACCTTTATCTAAAGCTTCTGGCCGCTCTGTACTTGTTCTTAAAGATACTGCTGGGAATTTGAAATAAGAAGCCTCTTCAGCAATAGTTCCACTATCCGAGACAACGCAAAATGCATTTTTTTGAAGATTATTATAATCTGCAAAACCAAAAGGCTGTAAAGTTTTAACGTTTGGATGAAATTTAAATTCCCTTTGTTCTATAAACTTCTTACTCCTTGGATGTGCACTATATATTACTGGGAGATTATAGTTTTCAGCCATAACATTTACTGCATTCATAAGTGCTATGAAGTTATCTTCATTATCAATATTTTCTTCTCTATGAGCTGACAGTAAAATATACTTATCCTTTTGTAAGTTTAATTCTTCAAGTATGTTACTACTATTAATCTGTTCGTTATTTACTTTTAACACTTCTGCCATTGGTGAACCTACCACGTAAGTTCTTTCCTTAGAAACGCCTTCCCAGTTCAGATAATTTCTAGCATGTTCTGTGTAACACAGATTAACATCACTAGTATGGTCAATAATTCTTCTATTCACTTCTTCTGGTAGGTTATCATCAAAACATCTATTACCAGCCTCCATATGAAAGATTGGTATTTTCAGTCTTTTAGCTGATAATACACATAAACAGGAGTTTGTGTCTCCTAAAATAAGCAGTGCGTCAGGCTGTTCTTGAACCATAATTTCATATGATCTAGCTAGTATATTCCCCATTGTTCGTCCCAAATTATCCCCTACTACATCAAGATAAAAATCGGGTTCTCTGATGCCTAAATTATCAAAGAATAATTGATTTAATGAATAATCATAATTTTGACCTGTATGAACCAAAATATGTTGAAAGTACTTGTCACTTTTCTTAATCACCTCTGAAAGCTTAATTATCTCAGGGCGAGTACCTACTATTGTCATTAATTTCAACTTCTTCATTAAATTCGCACTCCCAATCTAAAGTAATGCGGATAGAGCTCTTTATGATTCTCTATCCACTCCATCATCTCTAAAACCATAACTTCATAACTAGGCACTTCAAATGAAAAATCTGTTCTATTATTAATCAACGATTTATCCTGTGTTAGTTTATCACTTGGCAAAATTTCAATTTTACCCTCATCTATATGTTTATTAAATAGCTTAAGCAGTTCATACTTGCATATATTTTCATTGTTTACTAGATTATAAAGGCCTGTAAGATTTTCCTTTAATGCTTGCTCAATAGCTTTCGCAAGCGTTAGTGTCGTTACACCCGTCCAAATCACTTTAGTAAATCCATGAATTTGGCCTTCTTGTCTCATAAACCAATTAAAAAGTCCGATACCCTTTTCGGACATATCAGGACCAATTAATGAATACCTGAATGTGAGATCCTTATCATTCCTCAATTCCCCTAAAGCTTTCGATCTATCATAAAAGCGCTCTCCATCTGCAATTGATTTTTCTGAATATCCTCCTTTTGTTCCTGAGAATATGCAATCTGTACTTAGGTGAAGAATTTTCGTCTTCAAATGTTTCGTTATATCACTTAGGAAGTGGGGTATATAACTATTTAGAAGCACTGCAGTTGACTTATTGTCTTCAGCATCTTGGTTAAGAATACCTATAGCATTAATCACTACATCGTATTCCCCTTCAACAATTATCTCTTCAAGTTTTTTTAAATCAGTTATATCTCCAATGATATACTGGCAATAGTCAACTTTTCCGCGGCTAAATATTGTTATATCATAATTAGCTTCTTTAAAGTATATTGCGATGGCATGTCCAGTCATACCAGTCCCACCTAAGATCAAGACCTTCATTATCTCCACTCCCAGTTCTTCAACTCGTCTTGTATATAATCAAGCTTAAATAATCTCTCCTTAATTTGCTCTATATTAAGTCTCTCAGTATTATGTGAGTTATAATCTTCTACCTCTTGAAGTTGTTCATTACCTTCAACAAAATATTTATCGTAATTAAGAGTTCGTTTATCAGAAGGTACCCTGTAAAAGTTACCCATATCCTGAGCTACAAGATGCTCTTCTTTTGTTAGAAGCGTTTCATATAACTTTTCACCATGTCGGGTACCGAAAACTCCTATTTGATTATCAACATTAAAAAGTTCTTTCATCGATTGGGCTAGATCACCGATTGTGGATGCAGGTGATTTCTGAACCATGATATCTCCTGCTTCTGCATTTTGAAATGCAAATACTACTAAATCTACAGCTTCTTCTAGACTCATTAAAAATCTTGTCATATTAGGGTCTGTTACAGTTAATGGTTGTCCGTTCTTAATTTGTTCAATGAATAACGGTATGACTGAACCTCTAGAAGCCATTACATTTCCATATCTAGTACCACATATTAATGTGTTCTCTGGATTGACTGTCTTTGATTTTGCTACAAAAACTTTCTCCATCATAGCTTTAGATATTCCCATAGCATTAATAGGATAAGCAGCCTTATCTGTTGAAAGGCAAACAACCTTTTTCACCCCAAATTCAATAGCAGATGTCAGTACATTATCTGTACCAAATACATTTGTCTTAACAGCTTCCAACGGAAAAAATTCGCAAGAGGGTACTTGTTTCAATGCAGCTGCATGAAAAACATAATCTACATTATGCATGGCATTTTTCACACTGCCAATATCACGAACATCACCTATATAAAATCTGAGTTTATCATCCTTATATTTATTTCTCATATCATCTTGTTTCTTCTCATCCCGTGAAAATATTCTTATTTCTTTAACTTCCGAATGCAAAAATCGATTCATTACTGCATTTCCAAAAGAACCTGTCCCACCTGTAATTAACAATGTTTTATCTTTGAACATGGTTTTCCTCCCGTCAATTTATATGGTTCGTCCTCAAATCTTTATAAAATGTAGAAACTTAGCACCATGTTTTTTTAAAGTAATATCTTCTTTTTTGGCATTATTTGAAGTTTATTGGCTTGTCTATAAAATATTTAACAGCTTATCCTAAAGATTTGGTTTCTAAAGAAGCCGAAAATCTAGAGATGAAATAATTCAGCTTCATTCTGATAGTCTTTCTTTTCCTACCAGTTTCAAAAAAGAACTACTTTAGATCCATTAATAACTTCCTTTCGTTTTTCATGCCCAATGATACTTCTTTGATATCCATCATCGACATAAGTTTAAATAATAGTATTCTCCACTATATGAGGATCCTTATAGAATTATTCTTCTAAATCAGTATTTCTATAGTAATTTTTTTTATAGTCTTCAAATTTATTTATCTACTTTGAATTAACATCGAATCGCGTACTTTTAATAAGTCTCAAATAAACAGATTTTATAATAACATCTTTAAAGCCGCATGAAATAAACGATTATACTGTTGCTAGTTTTTGAATCCTTTTAATTCAAAAAAAATTTTCTCTGACATTGAATACAATATCAATCTGTTTGAAATCATATGTCATTCTTTTACTTTATGTATATAATTCTGTTTACATTACTTTGTACTGTATTGACGAAACTATTATAACGTTAGATATTTCCCAACACAGTCGGTTCAACACAGTCGGTTCAAAACACTCATCAAGACCTATTGGATAAGAATCATTCTTTTTATTGTAGGTAATGACAGATTACAGTTTACTTTGATGATTTTGTTCATAATTTCAAGGAAACTATATCCAGTATCTATTTTCAGATGTTTGGTTTTTAAGTAAGCGAGTCACAATATAAGATGTTTTTCCTAAACAACAAAAAAAGGGATATTGAACAAGAGTTTACCTCTCGTTCAATATCCCTTTTCTATAAAACCGTTGATACGACTACATTATCAGCCATATTTCTATGGAGACGGCGGGAGTCGAACCCGCGTCCAAAGGCCCCAACACTTAAGCGTCTACGCGTATAGATTGTCTACTAGGGTTTCGCGTATCAATCTGCCGGCAATCAGGGCGTCATGTACGCTATTCTGAGAATCTCTTCCGACCGCCTCAGAAGGCAACAGTCGTCGTATCCCACTAATAAGTGAGCCTTGCAATACCACATGGGCGATGGCACCACAAGGCAGATTCAGTCAGCTTACGCTGCGAATGCTAGGTTGTTGTTTGTTTTGCCTGTTATTATAAGTGCCGTTTCTGACGGAGCCGAGCCCTCCGACGCGCAACTCAAGCTTAGACTACCCTTGTCGAATCCGTAACGTCCCCTAAATGGGAATGTCAGGACTGCCTATTTAAATGTTATTAAAAGGCATCTGAACTCTACTACATTGTTTACTCTATCCTATTTTCCGGAAAAAATCAAGATTGCTGATTTGCTTTGACGGCACGATCCATATCTCTTTTAGCTTCTTTCTTCTTTAGATCGTGGCGTTTATCATACAACTTCTTACCTTTACCAATCCCAATCAACACTTTTGCAAAACCGTCTTTCAAATACATCATAATTGGAACAATTGTAGAACCTTGTTGTTTCGTTTGTCCCAGCAAATTATCAATTTGTTTCCTATGAAGCAAAAGCTTTCTGGTTCGAACAGGATCATGGTTAAAACGATTTCCTTGTTCATACGGACTAATATGCATATTAATAATCCATGCTTCGTTATTTCGGATTTGTATGAACGCTTCTCGTAGCTGGACTTTGCCTTTACGTATCGATTTAATTTCAGTTCCATTTAAGACAATGCCGGCTTCTATGGTTTCTTCAATAGCAAAATCATGATAAGCTTTTTTATTACGAGCAACAACATTCCCTTTTCCTTTTGCCATTTGCTTCTCCTCCTAACAGGCAGTTAACGTAACAAATTGCATAAATCCAAAATCATTTTCTTTTTCTCGGACTTTTTTTGGATTTCTTGGCAGCACCTTCATAAAACTTTTGCTTTTTACCTGTTGTACCACTTTTCTTGTTACTACTTGAATGAGATGTGGATTTCTTTCCATCGTCTTTTTTCTTGCTTGCATGAATCACTTTCGGAGTTTCTCTTCTTGGACGATGGAAGGACTGTTTCATACCAACCAATTCGAAGTCAATCGCCGATTCTTCAGGTTTTACAGCAACAACCTTAATCGTCACTTCATCGCCTAAACGATATTGTTTTCCAGTATGTTCCCCAATCATTATCATTTGACGATCATCAAAACGATAATAATCATCCGTCATAAGACTTACATGAACAAGACCTTCTATTGTATTTTCTAATTCTACAAACAAACCAAAATTCGTTACCGAAGAAACAATTCCTTCAAATTCTTCACCAATTTTGTCCAGCATAAACTGAGCTTTTTTCAGTGATTCAGTATCGCGTTCTGCCTCAACAGAGCGACGTTCCCGTTCTGAGGTATGTGCAGCAATTTCAGATAGTCTTGCACCCCAATGTTCTACCGTTTGTGCAGAAACATCATTTTCAATTAAATACGTCCGGATTAATCGATGAACGATTAAGTCAGGATATCGACGAATCGGTGCTGTGAAATGTGTGTAAAAGTCTGTTGAAAGTCCAAAATGGCCAATACTTTCATCAAAATATTTTGCTTGTTGCATAGAACGTAGAAGCATTGTAGAAATGACAGCCTCTTCTGGTAATCCCTCTATGGATTCAACTATTTCTTGTAATGCACGAGGATGAATTTTATTGCCCGTACCTTTTACGACTATTCCAAAGTTTGTTAAGAACTCGAAGAAACGTTGCAGTCTTTCTGCTTTAGGATCTTCATGAATACGGTAAATGAAAGGTACTTTCAGCCAATGGAAATGTTCAGCAATCGTTTCGTTCGCAGCCAACATAAACTCTTCAATTAGACGTTCTGATACAGTACGTTCAATCACAACTATATCCGTTGGCCATCCTTCTTCGTTTACGATTATTTTTGATTCTTTAAAATCAAAATCAATTGCTCCGCGTTCCATTCGTTTACTTTTTAATATGTCTGCAAGATCTGCCATATGGTTAATCATCGGGACGACTTGCTCATATTTTTTAATGAGCTCTTCATCTTTTTGATCAACAATTTTATATACATCTGTATACGTCATGCGCTCTTTTGAACGGATAACACTTTCAAATATTTCATGAGCGATCACTTTACCACTTTGATTAATCGTCATTTTACAAGACAGTGTTAATCTATCTACTCCAGGATTCAAAGAGCAAATTCCATTTGAAAGCCTATGTGGAAGCATTGGTATCACTCGGTCCGTTAAGTAAACGCTCGTGCCACGATCATAAGCGGCAGCATCCATAGGCGAGTTTTCTGTTACGTAATAACTAACATCGGAAATATGAACGGACAAAATATAAGTCCCATCATCATTTTTAACAACTGAAATTGCATCGTCTAAATCCTTTGCATCCGCTCCATCAATCGTAACAGCCATTTCTTCGCGAAGGTCACGTCGTTTAAATAAGTCTTTTTCCTGAACTTCTTCTGGGATCTTATTTGCTTGGTTCAGTACATCTTCTGGAAATTCAACTTCAATACCATGTTTATGAATAATAGATAATATATCTACGCCTGGATCATTTCGATGACCAAGGATTTGCGTAACGATTCCTGTTGCAGATTTGGAATCCTCAGGGAATTTCGTTATTTCCACAACAACTTTGTGCCCCTCGACAGCCTCTAACGAATCACCTTTTCCGATGAATATATCCATTGGAAGTTTTTTATCATCTGGAATAACAAAGCCAAAACCTTTATTGTCTTGATACATTCCTACAACCTTTGTTGTTTTTCGTTCAACTACACGAATAATCGTTCCTTCTCGTCGGTCTCCTGAATCACTCTTTGTGACACGTACAAGAACGATGTCGCCATTCATAGCTCCATCTACCTCATTGGGTGGTATAAAGACATCATCCATTCCTTCTGTTTCTGGTGCAACAAAACCAAAACCTTTAGCATGGCCGATAAATTTACCACGAACAAAATTCATTTTCTCAGGAACACCATAACGATTTGATTTCGATCGTATAATATGACCTTTTTGTTCAAGTTGAACAAGCATTTTCACAAGTTCTTTAAACTCATCAGCATTTTCTAATTCCAACATTTCTTGGATTTCTTGCACAGTTAGAGGTTTATATGCTTCTTCTCTCATCATTAACAACAACTTCTGTTGCATTTCAATTTCAAAATTATCCAAGTTCATCCCTCCTTCAATTATTTAGCATGGCCTATTTCCTGATTTTTCACACGCTCCAATCGAGTGATTCGAGGAATTTATATATGTCTTCGTACAGCATCTCTTTTTCAGGGCCAAGCGTAATCACATGACCTGACTTGTCATACCATTTAATTTGTTTCGCAACAGATTCTGTATTTTCATAAATAACCGTTGCGGACTCAGGTTCGATGACATCATCTAAGGATCCTTGAACAACGAAAAGAGGTGCATAAATAGTGTCTACATTCTCACGTACATCATATACAAGTTCTCGTAAATCAGTAAGTGAAGGCATTTCTTGTAATTGCAAATTCTTCATTTCAGCAGCAATTACTTCTTCACTTTTTCGTTCGAATTTCTTATATTCCTGAGCATATTTTAGTACACCTGAATACATTACATCTGTTGTTTTCATAGTCATTGGTGCACACATTGTGATTATGCCCATTAATGGTATGCTATACCCTAACTTTAGTGAAAATACGCCTCCAAGTGACAATCCCGCAACAGCGATTTCATCATATCCAGCATCCTTCAATTTATTATACCCTTGTAGGACATCTTCCCACCATTGTTCGGGTCCAGTATGTATCAATTCTTCAGGTGGCACACCATGTCCTCTATAGTGAGGTGCATGGGATGTGTACCCTTTTTTCTCAAGAAACCGACCAAGCATTCGAACGTCCGCTGAAGTGCCAGTGAATCCGTGTAACAGCAAAACAGCCCGTTTTCCTTCTTCAATAAAAAATGGTTTTGGTTGTGATACTCTCATATCGTATCCCTCCGTAAAAAAAACGCCCGACCATTCGGAAGGTCAGACGATTGTAATTTATTAAATTATGCCTTCATTATGGCAATCGCCAATATAAAAAACAAAACTGCCAGTACTATAGTTACCCTTTGAAGAACTAAATCTAAACCGCGTGCCTTTTGTTTTCCGAAAAGCTGTTCAGCTCCTCCGGAGATTGCTCCTGAAAGACCTGCACTTGATCCAGATTGCAATAAAACAACTCCAATTAGTGAGAGTGCTACGATTACGAGCAGTATCAACAGTAAAGCATGCATTTTGTTCCACCTCCTGAAAAGAACTTCACAACAAGTTCTATTTTACCAAATTGAGGGATGAGATACAAGCTTTTGTGGAATTTACATACCGGTTTGATTGGTAAAGATAGTTTTCTGTTTCCAAAGATACTCTCTACTTTCATATAAAATCATTTCCTATAGTAGTAAGTCCCGAAACCTTCAAAAAGTTATAATTTATAAACTTTTACTAAAGTTATTATATTTGATTGGATTCCTTTTTCTAAGCTCAGCTTCGCATATCCATACTAAGTTACTGTACTATCAATCAAATAATACTCACTTTATAAAAAACATTAGATTTCCTATCTCTATCTTCCACCATTTATATCGATTAAGTTATTAAATTTATTTTCAAATAAAAAGTTATTTTTATTATAAATATTTACGTAAGGTGTCGTAAATTTGCTTTCATATATCAAACTAGATTGAATTCTCATTGAACTCATTTCTTTATTTACGTAAAACAAACTAAAAAAACAAATTAGATAAATCATTATTAATTTATTTGCTTTTTGTTTATATAATGAATATATATTAGATATTAATAAAATCTCCAATACTCTACCATAAATTGATAGCATGGGAGTGTCAATATTTATGTGTAAATGACAATCCAACCTTTTCATTGTGAATATCACTTATTTCTTTTTTATAGCTTATGAATAGAGCTTATTTGCTCTAGA
>NZ_JBHUGI010000009.1:0-20933 GCF_042681925.1 Sporosarcina siberiensis | reverse complement strand
TAGGGAAGGCCTCTTTTCTAGGATTGGTTGTGGTGACTTAATTCTACCAAGAAAAGGTCTTCCTTTTTGTATTTATTCATTTACACAAGATATTTTACACTCTCAACCACTAAGTAACAGACTGCTTTTTCTTTAATTTCTTCTTATAAAAGTAATACCAAAGTATAAAAATTCCCCACGGTATAAAATTAAAAACTGGAATCTTGGTGAATTTCAAAATTAGAAGTTGTGCAATCAGAGCCGGTATCATAATAATCAACCACATTCTAACTACCTTGTTATTAAGGCTAAGTTCAAATCGGTCACTCACATTTACCACCCCTCTAATTATAAAAAAGCATTAAACCTGAAGATGATCGTTAGATATTCTATAAATATTAAACTCGATTAATTTAAAAAATTTACTACACTTGAAAATGTTTCATCCTTTTCAACTAAGACTTTAAAGCCTTTTGTAACAACACTTTTTGTTCTTTCGTCAAGTGGTTCTATTACCCACTTGTCTGTCACAACTCCATATTCTACCTCTAATTCATTATCATAAATAATTCTTAAGAATGTAACAATACCCCACTCTTCCTGTGTAACGCTCTTAATGGTGCCGTTTTCAAATTCATTTTGGAGTGTAATTACTGTTAGGTCTTTGTTTGTTGAAATAATGGTTAAATCTACGTCTGATTTGGAATGGAAATCACCTCGTGCAAACGAACCCAATATTCCAACACCGTTAATATGGTCTTGTTTATTAGACCACTCTTTGAATTTAATAAAAAATTCATTCGCTTTCTCATTAAGATTCATTAATAATCCTCCTTTAAAATATGACTTTATCCCGTAATTTGGCCCTATTCGGGCAAAATACATCTTCAACAACTGCCCCCCGTTACTTGTATAAAGATTGTACTTTTTCGGCAACTTCCTTTGGTTTAACATTAATGGAGTGAAGGTCATCTATATTCACCCACTCAGGAATATAAACCCCTTTATTTTCATTCGAAAATTCTTCACCTTGTCCCGTACCAAAGACTCCACCAACAATATCTCCCAAAAAGAAAAATTGTTTTCCATCAAAATCAATTTCAGCAATACAATCTTTCACTTCAATTTCAACTCCCAATTCTTCTAATGCTTCTCTTTTTGTTGCCTCCTCGGGAGTTTCGCCCAATTCAATACCTCCACCTGGAAAGACGTAATAAGTCACGCCATTTTTAATTCTTTTTATTAATGCGACTGTTTTATTTTCAATAAGAACTGCTGAACCTCTACCTTTCATTGTAAGCCTCACTTTCTATCAATAAATTGGCCCGATCGTAATACGATCCTTATTCATTTAACGCACCCGTTTAGTGAACAGGGGCTATGTTATAATTCTCATTTGAATACATCAAAAATCTTAATTTCACCATCTTCATACTGACAAATAGCGATTTGCAGATCTTTCATATTCCAGTCTAGGGAGCGTAGATAGATAAACGAATTACCCAATTCTACAATTTTGTCACCCGTAAGATATTGTAAATCGAAATATTTATCGTATTGCTCGTTGTAACCAGGTGTCTCGATATTTATAGGACTATACAAGCTTGATGGCTGTTGTGTTGTTTTTTTAATTACTTTCGTACTAATACTATATTGATGAGTATATATATATTCATTAAACATATCATCATTTCCAATAAAGATTGTTGTACCATCATGCGATACAGATGCCAACATCATTGTAATGCCATATAACTTAATTTGCTCATATGATATTCGATTCGTAACTATTGAATCTTGCATATTATATACGACTACTCCAAATGTACCCTGCATAACCGCTATTTTGTTATCGGCATATAAAAGTCTGGGCATTTCAGAACCAATATTCATTTGTTCAATGTCAGACATGTCTACCGCTAATTTTTCACCCTCGTGTAAAGTGAAATTTTCATTACCAGAACCTTCTATAGCAAGCTCGTTGTCTATACCCACAATTGGACCTTTTAGAAAAGACAAGCTTAATATGAGAAATATAGTCGCACCAGAAGCCAAAACTGTCCAATAAAACGGATTAAACTTTCTTGATTTATGATAACCCTGTTGAATTCTTAGATGAATCCTTTCGCTTTCTTCACCCGTAAATTCAACATTTTCATCCAAATAACTTTTCACTTTATCTGATATCTTCTTATCAAAGTTATTCAAGTTTACTACCCCTTTCAAGTTTACTTTGAAGAGTTACTTTTCCGCGTAACAGTCTTGATTTAACCGTATTTATACTAATATTTAGGACGTCACTTATTTCCCTCATATTCATTTCCTGATAGTAATAAAGAATTAGAACTTCTTTGTATTTTCCTGAAAGACTAGCAATTTGTTCTATAACTTCACTGGAATGCTGTTGCTTAAAATACACATTTTCGGACGATTGACTTGTATTCGATGGATAGATTTCTGGTTTATAAATTAGATTCTTAATGCTCAATCGCTTACGATGATCTTTACATTTATTGATTGTGATTCGAATAAGCCAAGTCTTATAACTAGCTTCATGCCGAAACCTGGATAAATTTTCATAACATGTTATAAAGACTTCCTGAATAATATCTTCACATTCAACTTGATCGTTTACATACAGATAAGCAATCCGTTTTAACTCTGATCCATATTTCAGCATTAACTGATCCAAGAGGACATCTTTAGTAATTTCTAGTTCATTACTATCGTTAATTAACACCGCTCTCCCCCCCTTCAAAAGATTAGACGATTCTAAAGATGGCATTGACCCGTTCTTTTATCGTAACTTGACTAGTTTACTGATGACAAAAAAACGCCATGTTAATTTCTTTTCGAAAAGAATTTAACATGGCCGTTTAATTAGATTCTAGCAATTATTTTACTCGGTGTTTTGCTATTGTTTAGTGTAAAAAAAATTACGAGTATTGCAATCCTCGTAGGCAAGAAGGACACACACCTTGTTCCTTAATAGCACCCGTTCGTTCAATAACTATTTTCCACCTTAAAGTTTTTTTCCAGTAATTATTTTATATAAAATTTCTGAGTCCTTTATTGGCAGTTTTATATATTTTGCCTGATCCTTAGCAATTATCTCTAATCTATCTCCATTTGGAGTCACCCATATAGCATAGTTAATCAAACCCAAGCTAAAACGATATTCAGGAGGAAATGCCATTTCCACCTCAATATTCTCTTCCCATTCAGCGTTTTCAATTATCTCTGCAACAGTCTCTATTTCATCAGGTTTAACAACTTCCTTTGTACTTTTATACCCTTCACCTTCGCGTTCTTCAACTGTAAACGGTTTCATTTCAATATGTTCAGTTTGTAGAGTCTCTGCTAGTATTTCTTTTGGTGCTTTGATTCTTTCTTCTTGATTACAGCCAGCTAATGCAAAACACAATACGATAAATAATGTGAAAGTAACTATCCTTTTCATACATAACCCCCGTTAATGAAGAAGTTCATAAAACTAAATACTACTTTTCAAAAATGTCTCCTACTAAAACTTTATATAGATATGTAGAATCTTGTTTTGTTAATTTCGCATATCTATCATTATCGGTTACAATTTCAAGATTCCCGCCATTTGGAATTATCCAGAATGAATAAGAAGCGATTTTTGCATTTTTATCGTTTTTAAATGGAAATTGAAATTCAAAGTCATGAAACTCTGTCATTTCCACCTTGTTATTTTCCCAATCAGCATTATCCAATATTTCCTTCACCTTTTTTACCTGTTTACCTTGGGTAACCTCTCTATAATCCTCAAAGACATTTTCGTCACCAATACGTTTTTGAATAGTTATTTTTTGTGTTTTTAATGTACAACCTAAGACAAGAACAATAATAGCAACAAATAGAATAATCAACTTTCCCTTTATCAATATATCACCCCTGATTACTTCACAATTTGGCCCGATTTAAGCACAAACCTTATGCGACAACTGCACCCGAATGTTGAAAGAAATCAAGATGAACTTCCCAAAATATATTCCCGAGCAAGCTGCAGCATCTTCTCTTGCATTTCTTCATCATTCTTTTCCCTGTCAATTAGATAGCCGATGTGGTAAATGCTTCCGTTGTAATAAGCGTAAAACTCGTTTGCAGAAGTACCAACGACTGCTATCTTTTTATCGACTTCATCATAATTGTAATACCTATACAGCAACGCCCCATTTGTTGTGATGACTTGCTGGTAGATTGACAAGTCTCCAGTCAGGCTTTCCTTCTTTAATTTGTTCCCCACAGAATCTACTTGGTCCGAAATGTCATGACCTTCCAGTGGATTTCGATTGCTTTCCGTTACTGAAATGATAAAAAACTCATCTGTGTTGCCATACTGGTTATTACCAAGATAACTTACTTGGACTTGGCTTATTCCTTTTCCTTCTTTGCTATTAGAAGTGACAAAATAAACTTTCTCCTCATTGACCTTAAAAGGCAACCTATCAAGATTGACTGGATGTATATCTTTTTTAATTTCATCAGGCAAGGAGGTTGACTGCACTTCATTCATCGAAAGTGGTTTGTAGAATTTAATGTTTTTCCTTTCGCCCAGCCCATCATATGCATGAAAGTACTCACTAAACGTTAGATTATCGCCTTTTACTTTCTCCAAGTTCAATTGATTAACAGAACAACCGACCAGGAGAGAACTTATAAAAATAATAGAGAATACTTTTTTTAATAATATTTTCGTTAGCATGATGGCCTTCCTTTCCCTAAACATTTTATCCATCTAAAGGCCCGGATTGCTATATAGACGCAATCGCTTATAAAGCAATCGCCCCCGATTATTTAGTTATACATATAATTCCTAAATATAGTGAATACTACTTTTGAGGTGAAATTAATGAAATTGAAATTATTTCTAGCTATGACTACCTTTACGGTATTTACGATATTTCAGCCATTTATAAATCAAGAAAGTTCTAATACACCACCAAACCCGAAATAAAAAGTATAAATACAGACTATCCAAAAGAAGGTATCTGGGTACAGATTCCAAGAGGAACGAAGGAAATAACATTTTATGTTGAATCGAAAAATACAGAAACCATATTATTTTGGTTGATACCAACAGGAACACAAACCTGGACTGAAAGAACACTTATTGGATATGACACTCGGAAAAATCAAACCGATAATAAGTTTTCTATAAGTTGGAACATAGATAAGCCATTCCTAAATGACCATTTATATATTCAAGCAATAGGCGAAGAATTAATGGATCAGGATGAAATCAATTTATATATGCAGTAAATCCTAGATGTTTTTTTACAATCTGGCCCGTTTAAAGCACAAGTCTTATTCCGTTAACGCACCCAGATTGAGGAACAAAATATAGTAACTTTTCGAAAACTATCTGTTTTCTTTTGCAAATTCCTCTTTTAATAATCCGTAGTATGTTAAGTCGTAAAATTGTCCAAACCGAGCTACGTGTTGTTTTAACGTACCTTCGTATTTTAGTCCGACTTTCTCCATTATTCTCCACGAACCTGGATTAGAAGTAAATGATGCTGCAAAAATTCTATTTAGTTTAATATGATTAAAACCATATTCCAATACCGCTTTAGTGGCTTCAGTGCCATAGCCTCTTCCCCAATATTGTTTTCCAATCCAATACGCTAATTCACCTCGCTTATATGGACCCGCCAAATTCAAGTTTATTAGACCGATAAGAAGTTGTGATTCCTGTTCCGTTATAGCAAACATTATGATTTTGTTATTTTTTTCTGCAGTAAGCATACTTTCAATAAATTGTATTGCAGAACCCTTAGGATAAGGGTGTGGGATGTTTAAAGTTGATTTAGCTACATCATAATCCCCAGCCAATTCTTCAATTCTCCCAGAATCATCGGAAGTAAAAGGTCTTAATAATAATCTTTTCGTTTCTAACGTATTCATGACACATCTCCCTTCTTACAATTGCACTATCTCCAATGCAACAATTTGGCCCGATTGATTGATATGTCCACTATCACTTATTAAGTAATCTGCACATTTAACCTAATAAGGTGTTTAATTTACACTAAAGGTATCCTTGTATTTAAAAAGCTATTAATGTTGTACGTTCGTCATTATCATCTGTAATATATTCAACTTTCTTGTACTTAGCTGCTACTGCTTGATCGTAAAGACTTTGAATAGTGGATTTGCTTTTCGAGTAGATTGTAACATACGATGAATCCACGGTCAGGAGGACAAACTGACAATCACTATCTAAAAAGTCTTCGTAAGTCTCAATTTCCAATTCGGATTCTACTTTCATATATGTTTTTAAATCAGCAAATATTAAGTAATATTCATTTTCCGAAATTAGTTTAAGAAGCTCCTTACCAGTTAGACTAGTTATAGTGCCAAATAGGTCTTTACCAAGCGCACCATCTTCAATGATATATGCTTCACCACCGCCAATCTGCCAATCCCATCTTGATACGTCAACATCTTTTAAGATATCGAATAACTGTTTACCGTATTTATTTGGAATTTCAAAGGAAACTCCTCGCATTGTATCGCCCCTTTTCTTCCTATAGAATAATGCACAACCCTTATTCTGTATTTGCAGCAATCTGAAGGATTCTATTGCATAAATTTTTCTCGAAATCACCAAAACTATTTAGATTTTGCAATCCTTTTTCTGAATAGATCTCTTACAGATACCCAAAAGAGATATAGCGAGATGATAAGAAAAATGAGTGCAAATAACTTAGAAATCATAATGTCTCTTCTCAAGAATTCACTAAGAGAAATCCATATAGCCAAAACGGATAAAACTAAAGCAATACCATTTTTTTTAGACATAATCCTGATGTCTCCTAACTTTGTCAATTGAACTGACAGGCTCATTATCTGAACCGATAAAGCGATGTGGTTGCACTATTACACTGTCAAACACATTCGAACTGTTTTCAGAATATGACCGTCAAAATTATCATCGTATTCTTTAATCGTCTTAAATCCTTTTGCTTCATAAAAGGTTTTTCCTATAATGTTTTCTTTTTCAACATCAATATGAATTTCTTTAATATTTTCTAATTCCCCAATCCCTTTTTGTAGTAAAGCAGTGCCTATCCCCTTTCCTTGACTGTTTGGATAAAGATAGATTGCACTTAACTCAGATTGTCTTTCATCGTTTACTGGCGTGAAACTAGCAAATCCTACAATTTTGTTTTCCATTTCTGCTACAAAAATGAACGAACCTACTAATCGTTTTGCCATCATTTCATCGCTGTACGCAGCTTTCAAAAACTTTTCCTGCACACTATATGGTATTATCCCTTCATAAGTTGCATTCCAACTCTTCTTGGCCACATCTTGGACCTGCTTAATGTCTTCTTTTATCATTGTACGAATAATAAAACTCACTTTTATTATCCCCCCTATTTTTAATGATTTGGCTCGATTTCAAAAGGTGATTTTATAACACCATCCTACATTTCTTCTTAATTATTTAGATTAGTAAACTAGATATATCTTTCTTCAGATATCCAATGCAGTAATATCCTCTACCAGCATTTCAACATGTTCTTTTTTTGTTGCCCAACTTGTACAAAACCTGACAACACTGTGCGTATCATCAACCTTTTCCCAAAAAGAATTTGTGTACTTCTTGTTTAATTCCATAATCACATCGTCCGGCAAAATGGGGAATTGCTGATTTGACATAGAATCGTATCGTAAAGAAAATCCTTTTTCAACAAATGCATCGCGAATCATAATTGACATTTCAACAGCATGTTTAGAAATTTCATAGTATAAGCCATCTTCAAATAAGGTTTCAAACTGAATCCCCAAAAGTCTTCCTTTAGCCAGTAATCCTCCCTTTTGTTTGATCATATATCGAAAATCCTTTTTCAGGTCATCGTTTACGATAACTACTGCTTCCCCAAACAGTGCACCAATTTTCGTTCCCCCTATATAAAACACATCACATAGCTTCGCAATATCTGCCAAAGATAAATCGTTACCTATTGAAGCCAAACCATACCCTAACCTAGCGCCATCCATCATCAATGGCAAATTACATTCCCGACAAACGTTACTTAGTTCTTCCAATTCGGCTTTGCTATAAGTCGTTCCATTTTCTGTAGGGTTAGAAATGTAAACCAAACCCGGCTGTACCGTATGTTCATGGGCATCATCATTCCAATGAGCGTCGTTTAGTTCTTTCACCTGTGCTGCTTGAATTTTTCCATCATCACTTGGTAAAGTAAGTACTTTATGACCCGTGGCCTCAATTGCTCCAGTTTCATGTCCTTCGATATGACCGGTAATTGCAGAAATCACACCTTGATACGGACGTAAAATGGAAGCAATAATCGTTGTATTTGTTTGTGTTCCTCCTACTAAAAAGTGTACATCAGCATTCTCGGCGTCACACTCACTTCGAATGTAAGCTCTCGCATTCTTGCAGTGTTCGTCCGTTCCATATCCAGGTGTTTGCTCTTCATTGGTTTCTATTAATCGTTTTAGAATTTGCTTATGAGTTCCTTCTGTATAATCATTTTCAAATCGTATCATTCGATTTTCTCTCCAAACTCTCCAGCCTCTTCTGAATGAACAGAATAGAAGCATGGATTTCTTTTATTTTTTTGTGATGCTCTCTGCCACTAACCTGCTCCAATAATTTAAATACATAACTTCAGAATCCATCAAAATCATTAACAGAGATATTCATTTCTATGTATGTGTGTACATCTCAATCTCTTACACTAATTATATCAAAGCTCACCAAAGAAATTCTTAATAATGAAACTTCTTTATAATTATTTGGTTTTATTAAGTTTAATAAATGAAAAAAAGCACCGCTAAATGCGATGCTGATCGGGTCATTATTGTACTGATTATAGTGCTATTCTCCAACTACTATTTCATATTCTTCATGCTCATGTAAACCATCCTTATCTTCAACGTGAATTTGAACATGGAAGGATTCAGTACTCTCAAAGGCATACTTAGCTGTATATTCCCCAGGCACTAACTCTTCCGTGTCAACCCATGTGTGATTATCTGGAGTGTTGTCTGTCCATATTTCATAACGAACTCTTGCCTTTTCAAATGGATGACCATCCATCTGCAAATGCACCATCAGTTCAATTACGTCGTTTAATTTAACGTTTTCAGGTTGCACAAAATGCATTGAAAAACCATCTGTAGTGCCCTGATCAGTATGTTCTTCCTCAGCTTCAGCATTCTCTACAGCACCTTCACCAACAGTGACAACTGCTTTAGGCATCATATGCATATCACGTGCAGTGACGTGGACTTGAACATTGAAAACACCATCATGATCAAACGATGTTTCTGCACTGTACAATCCGTTTTTCTCATTCGTAGATTCAATCATTTCACTTTCTGACTTCTTTCCTTCTTCCCACACTTCATACGTCACTTCGTACGCATCCTCTACTTTTTCATCGCCTTGTGTAACGATTGCTTCCATAATAACTGCTTCATTCACAGCAACCTCTTCAGTAACTGATAAATCTACAGCAATTGGAACGGGTACTCCGGTATCTTCTATTACCTCATTCTTATTACAAGCCGTTAGGATAATTAGTGTACATAAAAATAAAGATAGTCCAACAAACTTTTTCATTTCAATTCCTCCATATCTCAATTGTTTTAATGTTTACTCTAGTATTAGTATAATTATATGTAATGATTGCGAAACTTTTATGAAGTCTTCTCTACTAAATCATATTTCACAGCAATTTCTTAAATATAAGCGATAATAGGACATACAAGAAGAAATGAGGTCATTCCATGAATTCCTATACAATAATGATTATAGATGATGAAAGTCAAATGCGCGACTTAGTTAAAACATTTTTGGAAGCCGACGGTTATACTACCATCGAAGCAAATGATGGTTTGAATGCCTTGAATATACTTACTAAAACAACACCAGACCTATTAATTGTTGATGTAATGATGCCTTTTATGGATGGATTTACTTTTGCTAAAGAGGTGAAAGGTAAATATAATATTCCGATCATCTTTCTTTCAGCAAAAGGAGAGGAATGGGATAAAGTAAAAGGTCTTAAGCTCGGTGGGGACGATTACATTGTAAAACCATTTCTTCCAGCCGAATTATTGGCTCGAGTTGAATCCGTTTTAAGAAGGGCAAACCAACATACACAACAATTAGATTTGATTGAAATAGGTCCACTTATAATCGACCAACAATCGCATCGTGCTACAGCGGATGGTGTAACTTTAACATTAACGCTAAAGGAATTTGGTTTACTCGAACTGCTGGCGAAGAATAGCGGTCGGGTTTTTACTAGAGAACAATTATTGGATCTTATTTGGACCGAGAACCCTAATAGTAGTGAACGTACGGTAGATACACATATTAAGACATTAAGGCTTAAATTAGGTCAATATGGTAAACTCATTGAAACCATTTGGGGTGTTGGCTACAGATTCGAGGTATAAGATGAAGAAATTAAATTTAACTTTAAGTAAAAAAGTAATTCTTCTTTTAGTATCCACAATTGGGTTTACAATCCTTTTTTCATTCTTTTTTATCCATTATTTATATTCGGTATTGTATTTATCCAATATGAAAGAGTCCATTATCTATCAAGGTCAACGAACCGCATCTCATTACCACTATGGTGAGTTAAGCGATGAAATCATTGAAAAAATACAGTGGTATAATATTGTCTCGGAATTCGAAATCATTGTTGTTGATAAATTGGAGGATCTTTCATCTTACTTTCCTTATAAAGTGAATTATGAAACGCTAGTCGATGCAGAAGCTCGACAGGATTTAGAAAACGGAAAGTATATCATCAAAGAGGGATTTGTTGAAGAGCTTGACCTGAAGATTTTAGGCGCGATTTTTCCTATAAAGGGCGATAACGGGCTCATTGGATTCATTTATATCTATGTTCCTCTTGCTGCTATTCAGGATGTTTTTAAAGACAGCATTCCTATTTTACTAATTGTTGGAGTTATCTTTTTCTTTATACTATTTTTCATTACAAACAAACTTTCTAAATCCCTCTTTAGACCACTTAAAGACCTTCAACAACATTCTTATGAAGTTTCAGAAGGTAATTATTCCAGTAGGCTCACAACAAATCGAAACGATGAGATTGGGCAATTAACTAAAGCTTTCAATAAAATGAGCTTGTCTTTAGAAGAACAAGAGGTTCGGAAAAAAGAGTTCACATCCAATATAGTTCATGAACTAAGAACACCTTTAACGTATATTGGTGGGTATACACAAGTTTTGAAACAAAAGATCTATACTTCACCTGAAGAAGCGGAAAGTTATTTAACAACTATTGAAAAAGAAACGGTTCGACTGAACAAACTTATTAATGATCTTGTTCAACTAAATCACTTGCAAGAAGACTTTTATATGATGGACAAACAACCAATTGCTATTGCCCAACTTCTATATGATACATTAGATCTTTTCACGATATTAATCGCTGAAAAAAGTCTGAAACTCACTTTAAATATTGAAGAGGAATCTATTGTAATCGGAGACCCACAAAGGATTCAACAGGTGTTTTACAACATCTTAGACAATGCGATAAAGTATACTGCACATAACGAGACGATATGGGTTAAACTAGAATCTACAGAGAATATGATTCAATTTGAAGTAATAAATCACGGTTTACCAATCAACACTGAAGATCTTGAACGAATTGGTGAACGTTTTTTCAGAACAGATAAAGCCCGCAATCGAACAACTGGCGGTTACGGATTAGGAATTTCAATTGTAAAAGAAATTGTTCGATTACACGGTGGTACTTTTCTAATGAATAGCGATTTGAGTAACGGAACGAAAGTATCGATTCGTTTACCTATGTTAGTAACTGAAATAGAAAAAGAGGTGCAAAATGAGAAGCCATAAAGGATTTTTACTAGCTTTCGTTTGCTTCTTATTGCTTTCGGCTTGTAGTCGTCAAGAACAAACCTTGAAAAAGATTGAACCTTTCACATTTACCAATCAAGATGGACAAGCTTTCGGATCAGCAGATTTAATGGATAAAGTGTGGATTGCTGATTTCATTTTCACAAAATGTGAGTCGGTTTGTCCTCCAATGACTATAGAAATGGCGAACTTACAAGAACAATTTAATAAGGACGGCATTGACATCGAATTCGTTTCGTTTACAGTAGATCCAACAATCGATTCACCCGATGTACTTAAAGAATATGTGCAACAATTCACTGAAGATGAATCGAATTGGAATATGGTCTCCGGTTATTCACAAAATGAAATCGAAGTATTTGCACGTGAACAATTCCAAACGGTCATTCAAAAACCAAAAACATCCACTCAAGTGATTCATTCTACAAACTTCTTTTTAGTTAATAAAAACGGTGCTGTTGTAAAGGAATACAATTACGTTGACGAAACATACGTCAAATCATTAACTAAAGACATCTTAAAATTGAATAAATAAAAAAGATGTTTCCATTTTTATGGAGACATCTTTTCTTTATCTAATTAATTAACAACTTGGTCTTCAAGGTTTTTCCATAAGTGATGGGCTTCCCTAGCGATATGCTCCAATAAGTTTGGCGGAGCAGTTGTCACCGCCGCACAATTCTTTATCAACACACTTAACTCGAGTTTAAAAGCTTCTAAAGCTTTAGCCTCTTTAATAATCATTTGGTTAAATGTATTTAATACCGGAGAAACCTCTCCACGTGGGCGACGTATTATTGTTTTTAGAGAATTTGCTTGTAGAAAGTAATTCTCGAATTTCTTCGTCATCGCTCTCACTTCATCATGAAGCTGATAATTTGAAGCATCCACATAATGACTTATAAAAATTAAATGATCCAACATTTGTCTTAACCAAAAGTTGCTTTCATGAATCGTTGCATCTGATGGTGAAATATAAGTACCTGTTTCTACTAATTTGAAAACTTTTTCAGCCTCTTCAGCTTCACGAATCATGTGATCCAAAAGTGAAACCGGCGTTGATATAATCACTTCACATTTTAAAGATTTATCCATTGTATGAAGAAGCAATTCACGAAACTCTCGAGTGGAACTTTTCGCTTCATCCAATAAGAGCCCAATATCTACAGTTTTCTTTTCTGCACGGTTAAAAATTTTCCCCATTCGCTGAACCATTTCGTGATTCGTACGAGCCAATTCTAGCTCATGATGACTAATTTCACGATCAAAGAACTCACCATGCTCAAAATTATTACGCACCCAAAAGTCAATTATTCCATAGGTATCCCGCTCGTAATTATCTGTGTATGGCAATACCACACCTCTTTCTTATTTGTACGTCCAACACATGTTATGTCTCACCCATTATGATTATGCCAAACGACCTTGCCTAATAAGTTAAGAAGAAATTATGAACGTTGGAAACTAATTATTATCCTGCTGAAAACCGGTTTTTCGCATGAACATACGTTACTGCTAGGGCAGATACAAGCACAGCTCCCTTAATAATATCAAATGCATAATAAGGTAGATTAAGAATCGTTAAGCCATTCAGTAATATACCGATAACGGCTGCACCAAAAAATGTACCGATGGCATTCGGTTTACCAGCACCTAAAACGGAGTAACCAACAAAGACAGCTGCCACTGCTTCCATTAACAGTGGTGCGCCCGCATCGATTTGTCCTGAACCAACACGTGCTGTGAATAAGATTCCCGCCATTGATGCAAAAACACCGGAAATAACATAGGCGGAAAACTTAACTTTTTTAACGTTAACACCTGACAATGTAGCTGCTTCTGCATTCCCACCTGTCATGTAGAGCACGCGGCCCCAACGTGTATGATTCAATACTAAATAGGTTAGGAAAACCATCACGAGCATTATCCAAACTGGAACAGGTAAACCGAGCATTTTCCCTTGTCCAATCCATAGAAATGCTTGCGATAACTCGCCAGGTGCAGTCCCTCCCGAAACAAGAGGCATGTTATTGTAAATCGAATAGCCCTCTGTATATGTCCGGTGTAAGCCGGCAACGATATACATCGTACTAAGTGTAGCCAGTAAATCTGGGATACCAATCACAACTATTAAAAGCGTGTTAAACATACCAACAAGAACGCCTACTAAAATAGGTAGTATAAGCACAAGCCACAATGGCAAGTCATACCAAACCATTAAAGAAGCCGTAATGACTGTCGATAAGGACATCGTCGACCCTACGGATAAATCAAATCCATTGACGACCAAAGTAAAAGTAACACCCAAAGCAAGAAGCGTCACTATAGAAATCGATCGTAAAATATCCGAAAAATTATTATACGTTAGAAAAGCATCACTAATAAAACTAAAATAAATAATAATAGCAATCATTAAAACAATTGTTCCATATTTAAATAGAATGTTTATACTTTTGTCTTTCATTTTGTTCCTCCGTTCCGCCGCTTGCGTAGAGCAATATTTTCTCTTCTGTTGCATCTTCATGTGAAAATTCCTTTACAATCCGCCCATCATACATAACGAGAATCCGATCAGAAATCCCTATTATTTCATGTACCTCACATGAAAAATAAAGGCATCCATTTCCTTTTTCAGAAATCTCACGAATAAGTTTAAAAATATCCACTTTGGCACCGATATCGACACCCTTTGTCGGTTCATCAAACAAATAAATTTTAGAATCCAAAGACATCCATTTCCCAATTGCAACTTTTTGCTGATTTCCACCACTTAAATGTACAAGCGGTGTATCCACACTACCCGTCTTAATTTGAAGGCTTTTAACAATACTCTTTGCAAACTCTTTCTCCGCACGTTTATTCATAAAAAAACGATGTGAAAATTTACGCAAGTTGGGGAATGTTGCATTTGTTTGTAAAGATTCATGAACAAAAAGGCCTTCTTTTCTACGTTCCTCAGGAATTAGTGCCATTCCAGCTTTAATGGCATCTGAAGGGTGTTTGGCTTGGACCCGTTTACCATCTAAATAAATACTTCCTTTATTGAATTGATTGTATCCAAAAAGAGTTTTTGCGAGTTCTGTTTTTCCTGCGCCTACTAAACCAACTACACCAACGATTTCACCTTTCGAAACTGTAAAACTAATATCATGCAATTTGTTATTATCTGAGAGACCATTTACTTCTAACAATATTTCAGACGTAGATTTATGTATTTTTGTTAACTCATTCCTAAACGTTTCACCGAGCATTGATTCAATAACTTGATTTTCCGTAGTTTCAGTCGTTTTAAACGTTTGAGTAGTTGCTCCTTCTCTCATCACTGTTATTCGATCACTTATTTCAAATACTTCGGGTAATCTATGTGAGATGTAAATGCAGCCAACATTGTTGTTCTTCAGATCATTTATAACCGAGAAAAGACGTGTAGATTCTTGTACGGATAACGGAGCAGTCGGTTCATCAAAAATAATTAATTTTGCGGAATGAACGAGTGCACGTGCTATTAATATCAATTGTTTTTCTGCAAGAGTGAGCATAAAAGCAGGTTGCTGAACAGAGATATTCCCCGCCTTTAATTGTTGCAATGCTTTAGATGCCTCTGCATAGAGTTTTTTATTAGAAATAAATATGTTTCCTGGTTTTGAAAATGTATCCAACATAATGTTTTCCGCTACGGACAGTTCAGGAACAATTGCAGTGTCCACTTCCTGATACACACAGTAAATGCCTAGTTCCTTTGCTTGTTTAGGTGAACGTAAATTCACAGTTTTTCCATTAAGTATGATTTCTCCATCATCTTGTTGATAAACACCTGAAAGAATTTTCATTAAAGTACTTTTACCTGCACCGTTTGCTCCTAGTAATGCATGTACTTCTCCTCTTTCAAGTACAAATTCTCCCTTAGTCAGGGCGGTCACTTTACCAAATTGTTTTTGAATGCCACTCATTGAGAGTAAAGTTTCCACAGAAAAACCTCCCTATTTGATAAATAAGCTGCCCCTTTTTATAAGGACAGCTTCATTTCTTACTTCAAGCTTTCTTCTAATTCTTTTAGTGCTTTTGAATACCCTTGATCGCTCGCTCCCCAACCATCAATAAATTCATGAAGTTCGTTAGTTGTTACTTTGTTTTCTGGTAGTTTTGCAGCATCCACGAAAATTGGTTCTAACACAATATGTTCTTCTGGTTTTTCACCATTTATTTTTTGGTATGCGTAACGCACTTGAATCCGACCGATATCTGTAGGATCTACCGCAGCAGATGCAGCCCATGGACTGTTCTCATTTTGAATCATTTGCAAATCTTCGTCACTCATATCAATGCTGTATACTTTTATATCCGTACGGCCAGATTGCTCTATTGCACGAACTGCACCTTTCGCGAATTCATCCCAAGCCGCCCAAACTGCAGTGATATCACCCTCATTTGGATACTGCTTTAGAATTACTTCCATTTGTGCTTGAGTATCTAGTGCTGTATTAGCCGTTGCTGCACCAAATGCGGCAATCTCTTTAATGCCAGGGTTTTCTTTCAAGAAATCAGCATATGCGACTTGCCTTCTTTCCATTGGAGCAAAACCGGCTACCCAGATTTTCACAATGTTTCCTTCACCATTCGCATCTTCTTTTAATTTTTCTAAAGTCATTTCAGCCATTTGCTGGTCACCTTGCTCTAAAACAACAACACCTTCAACCTCAACTCCAGCATCAAATGCTACAACAGAAATTCCTTTTTCAATCGCTTTTTCAACACCTTGATTTAACGCTTCCTTTGTTCCGTGATCAATTAGAATTGCATCTACACCTTGATTGATTGCAGCATCTAGGTTAGAAGCCATTTTAGCCAAGTCGCCTTCAGAAGCAAATACCGTAACAGTTCCACCAAAAGCGGCAACTTGTTCTTTTACTCCCTCAATATATTGGGCAGAAAAAGTTCCAAGATTTTGCTGCATAATTAGTGCGACTTTCTTATTTGCTAATGGGTTTTCAGATTCCTCAGCATTTTTCACCGGTGTTGCCTCAGCGCTGCCTTCGCCTTTAGGTTGACATGCTGTCAGTAATACTCCTATTAATAGTGTTGCAAATAATAACAATGCTGATTGTTTTTTCATGTTTTTTTCTCCTCTATACTTTAGTTGCCAAAAAGGCGTTGAATGGTATCTACATAATTTTGATCGATAATTCCTTTTTCGGTAATGATAGCCGTAATATATTTAGCAGGTGTTACATCGAAAGCTGGATTAAATACTTTCGTATTGGGTGGAGTAATTCGCTGTTCCCCAATAATAGTAATTTCATCAGCATTTCTCTCTTCAATAATTATTTCTTCGCCACTATTTATTGTTAAATCGAATGTAGAGGAAGGAGCAGCTACGTAAAATGGTATATCAAAGGCTTTCGCTAAAATCGCCAAATTCATCGTTCCGATTTTATTTGCGGTATCTCCATTCGCAGCTATTCGGTCAGCACCGACAATAATTGCTTCAATTCCTTTGGAATGAATCGTATGAGCGGCCATACTGTCGGTAATTAACGTTACATCTACACCGGATTGTTGAAGTTCCCAAACAGTTAATCTTGCACCTTGAAAGACAGGTCGAGTTTCACAAGCGTACACCTCAAAATGCTTCCCTCGTTCGCTTCCTAAATGAAATAGAGCAAGTGCGGTACCATATTTTGCTGTCGCAATGGATCCTGCGTTACAAATCGTCATTACTTTAGTTTTATCATTCAACAACGTTAAAGCGTATTCTCCAATACTTTTACAGAATTCCTCGTCCTCTTCATGAATGTTGATTGCTTCCTGAATTAGTACAGATTTCGCTTTGGTTACACTTTCAATATTTTGAACAGAAGACATCAGTCGGTTTAAGGCCCACTTTAAATTGACTGCTGTAGGGCGCGAACCAATCAAATAAACGTAATCCTTTTGGAGTTCTTGAAGAAAGTCATTTATAGTGTTTGCATTATATTTTTGTGCTGCATTCGCCAGTCCATAGGCTCCAGCTATACTAATTGCTGGTGCACCACGTACTTTCAGTTTAACAATTGCATCATAAACATCTTCAATGGTTTCCAAAGTCAAATACTCAATTTCAATGGGTAATTTACGCTGATCCAAAATAATAAGCTTATTTTTCTCCCATAGGATTGACGTTGGAATGCTCATTCTACTGCACCTCGTACTAGGTTCGTTACGCTATGAATCGATCCGAACTTAAGCCGGTTCAAAATTAGTAGCTCACCAATTTCCAAAGCTTGTTTTTTTATTTTAATTCGTTTTTCACTATCTTGAATGCTTTCTAAATCTTTTACTTGTGCTAATCCAATAACTCTTCGGATAATTTCGCAACCGGCAAAACCAAGTGTGTCACTGAGTACTTCTCTTAGCACTTCGACTTCGTAGTCTTCAATATATGAATAGTTATCAACTGAATCCTTTTTCCAAAGTTCCGAAAAGGTTGTAGTAAAAGCCAACCAAGTTTGCTCTATTTGTAGGGTGAGCAGTTCCCTTTGTTCACGCTCTCTAGTAAGTACTTGCATTATTAAGTTCGCAATAAATTGACCTATATCAAAACCGATGGGTCCATAAAATGCAAATTCTGGATCAAAGACCTTTGTTTCTTTTTGACTCACAAAAATGCTTCCTGTATGTAAGTCGCCATGCAATAGTGCATCGGCTTTCGTTAAAAAGGTACGCTTCAGTTTCGCTACTTCTAATTTCGTTTTTTTATTGGCCCATAACGCCTCAACAATTGATTGCAATTCTGGCTCAATATTATTCGTTTCACTATCAAAGAACGGATCTGTAAAAACAAGATCTTCCGTGATTTTACATAATTCAGGATTTGAAAACTGTACAACTAGCTTTTTCTTATCAAATGGATGTAAGGCGAAATCTGATGTGTAAAATAAAGTTTTTGCTAGATATTCACCAATATCTGCTGCTAATTTCGGATAATTTTCTCCATTTATAAGACCTTCACGCGCAACAGTTAAATGGGAAAGATCTTCTAGTATTGTAATTGCAAGACTCGTATCGGTACCCAATACTTTTGGAACAATCTTCGGTACATATTTTCCGTGTTCTTTAAGTGCTTCGGCTTCAATTTTAGCTCGCTTTAGTGTGAGCGGCCAACTTTCTCCAACTACTTTTGCATAAGGCAATGCCTGTTTAATAATAATACTTTCATCTGTATTTATATCCGTAATTCTAAATACATAATTTAAGTTGCCGTCTCCTATTTCTGTACACGACAATTCTGAATGCTCCGAGAACAATTGATAGTCTATCGCCAATTGAATTGCCTTCTCTACATTTAGCTCTTCATATTTTTTTCCCACTACTTTTACCACTCTCTTCATCCCCCTTTAATGCAAAATAAATAGCCTTCTCTAAAACATAGAGAGGCTAAAGAATTAAAAATTCCCTGCCTCTCATCTTTCAGAAATCATACTAAATAAGTATGTTCTGATGGAATTAGCACCGTGCCTTAAAGGATGAATCATCCAGGCGCAAAGTATGCGCCCCGTTTCACAACGGTATTACGGTCGGTTGCTGGGCGTCATTGGGCCAATCTCCCTCTGCCTGCTCTTGATAAGAGTGCTGCAATTTAATTTGCTATTCTATTTGTACTGTATCTTAGCACTATTCTAAAAGAAGTGTCAATGATTTTATTGAAATAATGAATTATTGACAAATATATTGATAAGTGAAACAATCAACTTTAGAAAAACAATATAGAGATATACACTATAATATTCAAAACCGATTATGACTTTTAATGAAAAGAGGATTATATATGAGTACTTATTTGGCTGAATGGAATGACTTAGCGGATGTCAAAGATGAATTGGCAGCTCGTGATTGGTTTATGGGTACTAGCGGAAACCTTGCAATTAAAGTGCAAGATTCCCCACTTCAATTTTTAGTTACCGCAAGTGGTAGGGATAAAAATAAGCGAACAAGCGAGGACTTTTTACTTGTAGATCATTTAGGTAATCCAGTGGAAGAAACATCACTAAAACCCTCTGCAGAAACATTACTTCACTGTGCTATTTTTAACAAAACATCGGCGAGATGTTGTTTGCATGTGCATACTGTAGCAAATAACGTAGTTTCAGAATTGTATGGTGATCAAGAAATGATTGTCTTTAAAGGGCAGGAACTTATTAAGGCTTTTGGATTATGGGAGGAAGATGCCGTTCTTCGCATACCAATCATTCACAACTTCGCATATATTCCGCAGCTAGCTATAGAATTCGAAAAACATATACATAGCGATAGTGGTGCGGTACTCATTCGAAATCACGGAATTACGGTTTGGGGAAATGATAGTTTTGAGGCGAAAAAGTTGCTAGAAGCTTCTGAATTTTTATTTCAATATCAGCTAATGATTCAACAAGTAAAATCATACTAATCCTTTAAAAACAGAAAAAGCAGTTCTAGATTTTTCAATAACCCGTTCAGATCGCTTATTCAAATACCAAATAAAGTACAACAAAGACCATTAATTCACATTTGAATTAATGGTCTCTTATATCCATATATTTGAAACAGCCATTAGCTTAAAGCATCTACAATCTTAAAGTCATCTTACTACTGGGAACTTCTATAGTGAAACTTTCCTTAGAAGAAATCGCTTTTTCATAAATTCATCCGTTTCTTAATTATCTTGAACGATTCTGTAACAGATTTTGCTCACTAATTGGTACCATTACTACAATAAAAACTTTAGGTATTTCCTGATATTTTACCGAAATGTGTCTCATCCCCATTATTATAAGGTTTTACTACATCATAATCTTCTTCTAAGTTAATTTTATAGAAGACCTCATTTTGTAATGAAAGATTTGAGTAATCAGATGTTTCATTACTTTTATATAATAAGTTTAATGTTCCATCTTCTTCTTCGACTTCAAATGGGAGTGTCAATATTTATGTGTAAATGACAATCCAACCTTTTCATTGTGAATATCACTTATTTCTTTTTTATAGCTTATGAATAGAGCTTATTTGCTCTAGA
>NZ_JBHUGI010000008.1:0-90036 GCF_042681925.1 Sporosarcina siberiensis | reverse complement strand
CATCTAGAGCAAATAAGCTCTATTCATAAGCTATAAAAAAGAAATAAGTGATATTCACAATGAAAAGGTTGGATTGTCATTTACACATAAATATTGACACTCCCCGCGCCCATTACTTGAATAGTAAAACGGGATACTTAGTTTAATGGTCCATATATATCAATGAGTTTACCTGTATAAGCATCTATAACAACCGTTGGCTCTGCACCATTATTTTTTAGAGTGACTTCCCAATTCATTCTATTTGTTAAGTTACTCCAAAAATCACTCTTTTGATTTAGCGATACAACAACGTTTTCTAATGGAGTTTCATTCCAATCATAGTCTGAAAATGACTTTCCCCACTCCTTTGGTGGATTTTGTAAGTGTTTTTCTGCACTTACTATCGCTTCTCCTGTACTCATAATTGGCAACTGATATGAGTATGAAAAAAACATCGCAATAATAATAACTAAACCAAATAACAACTTTTTCAAATGATCACTCTCCCCAATCAATTACCTAGTCGTTATGTAAATCAAGGCAAACTCCACGATTTGGTCCCATTACTCAGAAGGTGCAGATCCTTGTTTCAGAATCGCGCCCGATTCGGGAATGGTGATGGGTATCAGGCACTATTCATCGATTTCGTTTTGTAAATATTGAGGATTTAGAAAACGTCAAAACCATCGTTACACTAAGACCGACTAAAAACCAGCGTAGCATTATCGGTTCAACAAATGAGATGATAAGGGTAAATAAAATAGCCATAAGTACAAAAGCCATAAGAAGTCTAACTCCAAAACTCATCATACCGTTTCCTCCTTTCCCTCTAACTAGCCTGATTGAAATGCAACACGTATACAGTTATCGCACCCAATTCTCTATCAAGTTTTAGATTTCTGATATTCCATATCTACTAGAGGTTTCCCTTCAGGATCAACCATAACAGTCAGTCCCAGACCGTACCCCATAGCGTGCGACATTATATAGAACACCTGTCTCGTTATCTCGAATAATTTGAAAGCGCTCAATTTTACCTTGCTTCTCGATGACTTCAAAACGTTTGTAATTCATTATTTCATACTCCTTATTTCATAATCTGGCAGACTCTTGAATACGTGCTTTATAATAACTACACTCCGTTGCTTGGAGTGCAGGCGCCGACTCCGAGAGGATCAGCGAAAGTCGTTACGAAGAACGGCTTTTGCGAGATAAAGCGTTAGCTTTTCGAGCATATCTTTGCACTCGCCTTGAGACCCTGGACGGAGCGCAGCGAAGGAAGCGGCTCAAGCCACGCCCTCCGGAAAGCGTGCGCCGGAACGCAAAGCAACAGTTTTTCTACATTGGATTCTTGCCCGATTGCTTAAGATTCTTTCTTACATAACCAACTCCGTTGCTTGGAGTGCATGCCCCGACTCCGAGAGGATCAAGCGTGCGCCTTGAGACCCTGGACGTAGCGTAGCGAAGGAACAGTAAGGCTGCCTAAATTTCTGCAAAACCACAGAAATACGGCAAAGCGAACACTTCGCTGTTCACTTGGCTCAAGCCATGCCCAAAGAAGAATGGTTTTTATTCTTCTCCATCGGAAAGCGTACGCCGGAACGCAAAGCAACAGTTTTTCTACATTCATTTTTGGCCCATTTAATTTAGATGTTTTTTTATATAACCCACTCCGTTGCTTCTTGTGTCAGCTATTGTATCACTCAAAAGAACCGGCCCCCAATTACGGGATGACCGGTTCTTTTTCAAGTCTTCACTTTGCTTCCAGCAATAGATAGCCATGTTACACCACCGAGCATAATGAGTGCCCCTGTCAATTGCCACATGCCTAATATTTGACCAAACCATATAACGGAAATCACCATCGCCGTGAGTGGTTCAAAGCTCGATAAAATGCTTGTCTCAATTGGCGTTATGTATTTCATACTGCTGAGGAATAAAATAAATGCAACCGTTCCAATAATGATGACTAGAAATAACATTATTGCAACTGAGCCATCCTCAAAAAGTGAACTGTTCTTAATTACATCCATTGGATTAATGAGAAAAAGTGTAAATCCACCAATAATCATCGCCCATCCTACGATTAATAAAACACCCCACTCGGCCATCATACGTACGGGATAGAGCGTGTAAAACGAGAATGTGAATCCAAGTACAAGTCCCCAAAAAAGAGCGATTGGGCTTAGTGCAAAATTGGAAATCGAACCATTTGTTAAAAGTAAAAACAATCCTACGAGCGTCACAATCATACCCAATATTTGAACTTTGGGCGGACTTTTCTTCTGTGCCATTGTTACAAATAGTATAATGTAAATTGGTGCTAAAAATTGAAAAAGAGTTGCGATTACCGCATTACTCGTATCAATTGCAGCTACAAAGGTATATTGAACGCCCAGCATACCTACAACACCGAATATCAGAAGCTGGCGAGCCCATACTTTGTGACGCCAAGGCCGCGTAATTTTCTTACCTTGAAATTTCAGTAGTACGAGCAGTGAAGTACCTGCCAGAAGAAGTCGAACAGTCAACATAAAAGATAAAGACATACTGCTATTCAAAAGTATCCATTCCATCATAGGACCCGTTGCTCCCCAAAGCATCGCACCAATGACAATCATAGCAATTCCTTTAATACGTATCATCGGTTTTCCTCCTTAAAAAGCATATTAGTAGTTGTTCCAAACAACAATACAGATTAATATAATATTTGTAATGAACTATCCAAACAACTCCCTTATAATAGAAATAGATATAGAATCGAAGGGAGTCAGTTGAGTGAATTTAGAAAGTGGACAATTTAATCCTAAGCTGCCTGATTTAATGAAGAGCCTGAGCGATCATTATATGGTGGTCCAAACGGATGGTAATGGAGTAATTACTTTCACCAACAAGGAATTCTTAAAAATAAGTAAATGGACACCGAAACGCATTCTTGCAAAAACCTTATGGCAAATGTTTCCAGACACTGAAACGAGTCAAAAGAAGGCTTATGAAATATGGAACACTTTAAAATCCGGAAAAACCTGGGAGGGCATAACGGAACAACAAGCGCGTACTGGCGAGTCCTATTTTGTCAGAATGATAGCAATTCCAAGCCTGTCACTAGAAGATGAAATTACCTCTGTAACAATAATTGAATTAGATATTACCGGTGATATCCTTCTACGTAATCAGCTACAGGAAATTGCATTCATCGATCAGGAAACCGGTCTAATGAGCAGGCATAAACTTGAAACTTTAGTTCATGAGTACACTAAGGAACAAAAGAGTTTTTCATTTGTATATATTGCAATCGATCACTACTATACATTAAATGATCTACAGTCGCATGGCTCGGAAAAAGAACTCATTCAATCATTCACAAATCGTTTAAAGCGATTCTTTAAGGATGAACCGATTGCTCGAGTTGGAGTGAATGAATTTGTGATTCTCAGTGCTTACGGCGATTGGTATGTACAAGGCTTTTTAGAATTCCTTATTCAGCAACCCATCTATTTTGACAACCACGCTTTGCAACTCTCCGTAAGCGGTGGAATTATTAGATACCCCGAAGATCAAAAGACCTATTCACATCTAATGAAAGCAGCACTTGTTGCTACAAAAGAAGTCATTGATCACGGTGGTGGTAAAATCACATCTCTTTCTGCCAAGTTGCATAAAAGTCTTAACCGTAAAGCGATTATCGATCGCAAGTTGCTCACTGCAATTGACCACAAAAACTTGCAAGTTTATTATCAGCCACAAGTCGACTTAACTTCAGGTAAAGTTCATCTTTACGAGGCACTTGTGAGATGGGAAGATGAAGAACTTGGACAAGTTATGCCCGACGAACTAATTCCGATTGCTGAAGAGAATGGACTCATACATAAAATCGGCTTATTTGTTTTGGAAGAGGCAGCAAAAGTTGCAGTACGTTTAAATGAAAATGACAATTTGATAAGCATAGCGGTCAACTCTTCCGTCCGTGAGTTCAGTAATCGTAATTTAAGTGCTGATATTATTAGTATTCTAAGAAAAACCGGTTGCGATGCAAAATTACTTGAACTTGAAATCCAAGAAAACTTTGCATTTCAAGCCGAACAAGAAAGTTCTATTTTACAACAAATGAATGAACTTGGAGAGCACGGAGTCGAATTTACACTTGATGATTTCGGGACAGGTTTTGCATCTTTACGTTATATGCAAACATTACCCATCACTAAAATAAAAATAGATAAGGTCTTCATCCAATCTATTTTAACCCATCCAAAAACACAACAACTTGTTGCAGGAATGATTCAATTTGGAAAGTCAATGGGATTATACGTTGTAGCAGAAGGCGTCGAAACAGAGGACCAACTGAATTTATTAAAAACAATGGGCGTTGATGCGGTACAAGGATATTATATCGGAGTTCCTATAACTGCAGATTCGATTTCGCATTCAACTTATACTATATGAGTTAATAAAAAAAGACAATAAGAAATGACCTATTCCATATACAGGCCATTTCTTATCGTCTTTTATTGAATTGATAGTTCTCCTATCGGAGTAAAAGTATCTAGAGAATAGTTTTTTATTGCCTTTAATGAGATTGTATAGATCACATCGTTACTTGAAATCAACCGCTGAATTTCTTTCTCATAATCTCCGTATTGCTCTCCAGGAACTTTTTCTTCTAAAAGATTCCCTTTTAATTCAATCCCTTTTTCCGATGTAATTTCGTAGACAAGGGCTCCCATGCTCTGAAACTCGATATCAGAAAACGTTCCTTCTACCTTTTTCTCCTTGTAAATGGTCACCGGGAAGCCAAATAAACTTCGCTTCTTATTCTGAAACAGCGCTTTATGATTGTATTGAACTGGAGAATACGTCTGACTTTCCCCTATGATTTCCGTGTCCTTTTCTTTTGGATTCGTAAAATCACTGATATCAAATAATGAAATCTTCATTCCTTTTGTTGTAATAATCGGTTCCCCACCTTGCGGATTCTTTTCGGCTACTGTTTCATAACCAAAGCCAATCAAGTGATTTTCATCCAGTGGATGCAAGTAGTTGCTAAAACCTGGTATTTTAAGTTCTCCAAGCACTTTTGGTGCAGTTGGATTTGCTACATCAATGACAAACAAGGGATCCGTCTCTCTAAACGTTACCATATACGCTTTATCCCCCATAAAGCGAGCGGAATAAATTCGTTCTCCTTTTGCAAGTCCCTCAACAGAACCTGTTACTTTTAGGTTTTCATCTAAAATAAACAAATGGTTTTTAGATACATTGTTTTCATCCCACATATTCCCCTCCGTTGTCACCACACGGAAGTAGCCGTCATGCTCATCCATGGAAAACTGATTTAAAACACTGCCTTTTAAAGTGGCCGTACTCTGAAATGTGACGAGGGTACCATTCAAAGTGAATTTAAATACATCACTATTTCCAGAACCAGGATTCCATATCATACTGGATTCCGACACCCCTCCTGAGTTTACTTGCCCATAGTTTGTTGCTGTCAAATACAAATTGTTTGCAGACATATAAAGTTGTTCACTTGCACCCAAATACCCTTTTGTTACGACCTTACCTTCTGCTGGTGACGATAAATCAATTGCGGTGATTACCGTATAGGTAGGCTCCATCGCCCCTGGTAAAATTGAAATGTCTTGATAGTCTAAAGGCATGCTTTTCTCGCTACTGCTTGAGTCGATCACGTAGGGCAATAACTCATTTTCATAAAGTTTCTCCATCATCCAGAAGTTCGGTTGCACATTTGTGATGAAATACAGGATGTTCTCGACTTTCCTTGCACCGTTTAAGTATCCTTCCGCTCCTACTTCTCGAATAAGCAAAGGATTTTCAGGAGCTGAAACATCGTACAAACGTATGGTCGTCATGCTCTTACCGGGCATCCTATCTACTCTAGAATCCATCTTTCCTTGCATAGGATAGGAATCGAATCTTCCCCCTAATACAAGAAGCATGTCTTCGTGAAGAAAGAGTTCCGATGGATAAAAACCTTCTTCCATGGTTATTTCTGACGCGATTTTCATTTGCTTTGGGTTACGAATATCTGTAATCGATACTTTTCCATCGCCGAGTGTTGCATAAATATAATCTCCGTCGGTTTTCACTAAATCGGCCTCATCGACACCTTCAACTTGAGTGTTTGTAGTTGAGTGATCGTCTGAAGTAGATTTGCTCTTACCACTGTCACCACCACTTGCGGCGGAATCTTCCATAACCTCCATTTCTACTCCGTGCCCTTGTAGTTCCCGCATCGTCAATGCTTGTTTGAAATAGTCTGTAAGTTCTTTAGCCGACGAAACCGATTCAATCGTTTCACGCATTGTGAACTTTAGTTCATTTGTTGAAAGTGAACTAAAAGGTTTCCCCTTAAATGCATCTCTTTTAATGTGTAAAGTATACTTGCCTGGTTCAAGGCCTTGAACGTGAACAATTCGTCTCCCTTTGTCTAACGTAAGTTTGGCGACACTCTTTTTTCCGTTGCTACTTGTGATATATAAATGATCTGATTGAATAGCGTTTGCATTTAAAGGTTCAGAAAACTTTACATACAATCCTTGTTTCGTAAGCGCAATCTCCGAGGCTGTCACAGTAATTTTCTCAATCATGAAGGCGAATAATACGGATACAACGGTAATGAATAGTGCACCCAAAAGCCATATGCCACGTTTTCTCAAATTAAGGACTCCTTCCAAATTCATGTTTCTACTTCATTAGACTGTTATCAGAAGATTTCGTTTCACTAATTAAAAGTTTTCTTAAAAATACGTACTATATTAAGAAGACAAGTACTATATTGAGAAGAGAGTTCGAATACTACTCAGTCTCTCTTTTAGGTAGATTTAGCAACTATACTAGAATTGTGTCGTTTTTGTTACAAGGTTAAGATAGAATAGGCATGAGACTAAATAAGGAGGAAAACAATTTGAAGACAATGACACGATGGTCAAATACGATTATGGAGCGTTACTTACCCGATCCATATATTTTCGTCGCAATTTTAACGTTAGTCGTATTTCTCCTAGGACTTGGTTTAACGGATTCCAGTCCAATGGATATGGTGACACATTGGGGTGACGGATTTTGGGCACTTTTAGCATTTACAATGCAGATGGTAATTGTACTTGTAGCGGGACATGTTCTAGCAAGCAGTCCATTTTTCAAGAAATTACTAAGTACACTTGCAGGAATTGCTAAGACACCAGGACAAGCAATCGTACTTGTTTCTGTCGTTTCATTAATTGCATGTTGGATCAACTGGGGCTTCGGTCTCGTAATTGGTGCACTTTTCGCTAAGGAAATTGCGAAAAAAGTGAAAACTGTTGACTATCGTCTGTTAATTGCAAGTGCATATTCAGGCTTCATCATTTGGCACGGTGGTCTTGGCGGATCCATTCCACTTTCAATCGCAACAGCGGATCATCCATTCGCAGGTATGATTGGTGTTATTCCAACATCCGAAACACTATTTTCAACTTATAATTTAATTATTATTGCCGCACTTATTATTTCAGTTCCAATTTTAAATCGTTTTATGATGCCAAAACCTGAGGATACGGTTGTTGTAGATCCCAAGTTGTTAGTAGATGAAATCGAAATCGAAGTCGTTGAAAAAGTTACACCGGCAAGTAGACTTGAAAACAGCGTCATTCTTTCTATGCTGATTGGTGCACTTGGTCTTGCTTATCTTATTCAACATTTCGTAACAAAAGGATTCGACTTGAATCTAAACATTGTAAACTTAATCTTCTTTGTATTAGGGATTATATTTCACGGAACACCAAAACGTTTTCTTGCCGCAGTTTCAAATGCAGTGAAAACGGCTGGCGGAATCATTATTCAATTTCCATTTTACGCCGGAATTATGGGCATGATGGTTGCATCTGGACTCGCAGGCGTAATGTCTGAATGGTTCGTAAGTATTTCAACCGAGGCTACATTCCCGGTCTTTGCATTCTTATCTGCTGGACTCGTTAACTTCTTCGTTCCCTCAGGTGGAGGTCAATGGGCAGTACAAGCACCAATTATGCTAGATGCTGCACAAACACTTGGCGTAAGTTATTCCAAAACAGCTATGGCCATTGCATGGGGAGACGCATGGACAAACATGATTCAACCATTCTGGGCACTTCCTGCACTCGCAATTGCCGGTCTACGCGCTAAAGACATTATGGGGTACTGTGTATTCGTTTTATTATTAAGTGGTGTCGTTATTACGATTGGTTTGTACTTCTTTTAAATAAAACACTATTTTAAAAGGAGTCCCTTGGATAAATACTATCCAAAGGACTCCTTTTTTTATTTCGATTTAAATCTCGTTGTTTTTTCCCAACCAATCACTTGTCGATTTTTCTTTGCCTTAATATAAGAAATTAGGCTGCGAATAAATAAATAAGAAAATAATTGTGCATACGTAAAGTACATAATGACACTGACAAATATATTAATGGGCGAAAAGGTTCTTTGCGCCGCCTGTGCTGCAAATAACTGAGAAGTATAGACCATATACGCTAGATACCAAATGAAGAGAAGTGGATATGTATATTCAATATAGAAAATATCCAATATCCCTAATGCAAACCATACATAGGAAATCAAAAGAAATAACCAAAATACAACATATACAAGAAGCTGATGAATGGAATGAACGAGTAACTTCCCTTTAAAATAACCCGGTTCTGTCAGCGTCTTCTCAACAATGTATAAGTTTCCTTGCAACCACCTAGTACGCTGTTTGAGATAAACCGCCAATGTTTCAGGTTCTTGTTCCCAAGTAATTGAATCTGGAACAATCGGTAAATAATACCCTTCCCGAGTGATACGTAGCGTCAATTCAGCATCTTCAGCAATTGCATATGGATCATATCCTCCAAGTTCTTCTATGACAGATCGTTTGACCAACATATTCGTACCCGTTAAGGAGCCCGTTTTAAATAATTGCCACCGGCCAGACTGCATAAGCAATTGAAATACTTGAAACTCGATTGAAATCATACGTGTCAGCCAATTGGTTGCTTCGTTTAGGGTTCGTACATATCCAACTGCACCTGCCGCTTTAGTATTTGTTTCTGCAGTTGCGACCAGCTTCACAAGCGCATCTGGCTCAGGTTGATTATCCGCATCATAAACACAGTAATATTTATTTTCCGATATGCTCAGACCATAGTTCAGCACCCTCGATTTCCCACGAGGTTCACCAGGTGGAACTAGAATATGATGGAGATTCCGAAACGTTTCAGCAAATGCATCTGCAATTTCAGCCGTTTCGTCACTTGAATTATCATTTAAAACATATATTTGTAAGTCGCCTGGATACTTGATTGATAACATTGCTTCGATTGTCTCTTTAATGACTACCCCTTCATTATGAGCTGGAATTAAAATATCGACCCCGGGATAATGGTCAAGGACCGGTGTCTCCTTTTGCTTCAAGCGATTATAAAGTCCAGCTACCGTTAAAAGGGAGTAATATAAAAGCAAAGTTAAAAATAAAATTGTTGTCGTAAATAGCAGAATTTTAATACTGAAAATTGCCGAAATAATGAGCACTACAATGAATATGAAGAATATTAGCAGCAATACAATCATCCTTCGATTCATGACTCCACCACCAATTCAGCAAACTTCTTTTGTCCTTCAATTTTTCTAAGATTCCATTTTATTTTTTGCACAGATTCTTCTTCTAATCTTTCATTCATTAAATGCTGCATCCGACCGTTGATAATTTCAAGGCCTTTTTCATCTGTATTTTGCAGTAATACAACGAGCGTCTTATCATCGTATTGCCCAATTAAATCAAAGTTCTTTCGCAATGTTGTGTACAGCATGCCCCCTAGCGACTTTATCATTTTCTTTCGAACCGTTTTATTTAATTTTGCAAGGTCTATCTTTATGTAGAATCCGGTCTCTTCGCGTCTTCCCATTGTAGAAAGAACAAGTTCTGCTTGCTTTTCAAACTCATGTTTACTCAAGATTCCCTCTTCTAAAATATACTCTTCCAATTGGTCAATACGTATTTTCAACAGTTTGTTGTCTTCTTGAAACTGGTGGATATACTTGGATAGACTATAGAGCGAAAATAGATGAATCAGAATTAGGAAATGTGTACCGATGCCAGATAGTTGTTCCGCAACACTCCATCCTTCTATAAAGGCAAGATATAGAAAGTAAAACACTGTAGTGATTGTTAAGATAATATAAAAGAAAAAGGCCAGCCTATCCCGGACACTAAAAAAGAGAATTACAAGTACTCCTAATCCTAAATAATAAAAGTACGGTACTTCATTGAATGATAGTACGATGAGCAACCACATTGTCAGCATCCATATGATTGATACAACCGGTATTTTGAAGGAATCCCATTTTGTCGTTTTATGCATTTTCATCACCTTCCTATATATATCCCTCCATTCCCTAAATCATAAATTAATACTCCTATATTTCACTTTAAATTTATTTCTGACGCCCTATGAATCAAATTCTGCTGTTGTCCAAAAAATAATGAAAAAACTCCCGACATTGAATTCATGTCGGGAGTTGCTATTTATATTTACGCTTCCACAAGTTCCTTCGAATGTCTTTTTTTATAAAGCAATGCAAAGTAACCAAATGTGATTGCGAGAGATCCAACAGTAAACGCTAGAAGTATCGCATTATTTGTCCAAAGGAATGACGTATCCCCTGTTGAAATAGATGCTTTAAACGCATGGACCGAATAAGTCATAGGAAGTAACTTGTTGAATATTTGTAACGGTGCTGGTATTAACTCAAGAGGAAATGTCCCTGCACTCGTAGTCAATTGTAAAATCAAGACAATAATCGCCATAAATCGTCCTGCATCGCTGAAAAGTGATACAAACATTTGAACAATCGCAATGAATGTGTAGCTTGTAATGATCGCTGTTACGATGAACAACGGCATATTCTCTACTTCCATTCCTAATGCAAATTTAATAACGAAAACAGCAATCATAGCTTGTAAGAAACCTACTACTGCAAGTACCGATACCTTACTTAAAAACCATCCAAATGCTCCTGTTGGCTTAATAGCTGGTTCAACAAGTGGAAATACGATGGATAATAGAAGAGCACCTACAAATAATCCCAGTGATAAGAAGTATGGTGCAAAACCGGTTCCGTAGTTAGGTACTTTATTGATACCCGCGTTTTCTACATCAACAGGCGCCGAGGCCATTTCAAAGTTTTTCTCTGTAGGGTTTACCTCGCTAGCAGTATCATTTGCTTCTGCAAGTTTTTCCTGTAATGTTTGTGTTCCTTTATTTAATTCTCCGATTCCATCCGCCAATGTTACCGATCCCTTGGCAAGATCTTGTGATTTCGATGCAAGTGTTCCCGTTCCCGTTTGAAGTGTATCTGTTCCTTTAATTAATTCCGTAAGACCGGTAGCTAATTTGCTTGAGCCATTATTTGCAGATGTCACTCCTTCAGAAAGTGTTGCAATCCCATCAGATAGTGTTGCATTTCCTGTTAAAAGAGCATTTGAACCCTCTCGAAGTGCTGTTGAAGAACCATTTAGTTTCTGCAAACCTGCGAGTACTTGATCTTTTGCCGTTGCAAGTTGTCCGGAAGCTCCGTTCAGCTGTTCAGTCCCCTTTGCAAGTCCATTTGTTCCCGCAGATAAATCGCTCATTCCTGCTGAAAGGCCTGCACTGCCTTTCTCCAATTGATTAAGTGCTTCTCCAAGGGCGGCTTTTTGTTCTTCTGGTAAGCCTTCTAGAATTGGAGCAAGTTGGGAAGTTAAGCCCGCTAACCCTGCATTCAACTCCGAAGCTGCACCAGATAGTTGTCCCGCTGCCCCACTCAGTTGTTGTGATTTTTCGTTTAACGTTTTGACAGATGTATTGAATTCTTTATCTTTTTCATTCAGTTGGCTGTAACTCTCAGTAAGTTTTCCGACTCCATCTGTATATTCAGTAATTCCTGCTTTTAAATTGTTTGCGCCTTCAGTTGCTTTTTGTGCTCCACCAAGAAGTTCTTTTGAACCTATTGAAAGTTTTCCAAGCCCATTGTTTAATTCTTGTGCACCACTTGCAGCTTCTTTAGCGCCATTCGCCAATTTTTGTGATCCATCCGCAAGCGTAATTGTACTGCTCGCTAATGTTGCAAGATAACCTTTTAAATCATCAGCACCTAATGCCAACTCATGTGCACCATCTTTTAATTCACCTGCACCGTCCGCAGCTTCACCAAAACCATCACCCATTTCAGTAATGGAAGCAAAAAGTTTTTCTACATACGTTGAAGTAACTTGTTTATTTACTTCAGCCTGTATACGATCCATAGCGGTTTCACCAATTTGTGCCGATAAAAAATTGTACCCTTCATTCGGTTTATACACAATCGTTAGCTTTTCAGGTTCTTTGTCCAAAAGTGTTGTTGCATGTTGCGAGAAATTTTCTGGAATCTCAATCACAACATAATAATCTTGATTTTCCAGGCCTTGGTCTGCTTTATCTTTTGGAACAATTATAAAGTCGAATTGCTTACCATCAACTAGATTATTCGCCAAGTCCTTCCCTAATGCTAGTTGTTCACCTTCCATTTCAGCGCCTTCATCTAAATTGACGACCGCCACAGGTAAATCACTCATATTCGCGTATGGATTCCAAAACGCCCACAAAAACATTCCTGCGTACAGTACCGGTATAAATAATATTGCAATAAGTGGAATAATCATTTTCCTCGTCTTAAGCAGCTGTTTCCATTCAGCCCATGCCATCGTTTTTTTCATTAATAAATCTCCTCCAGAACCTTATGACCACTTTCCTCAAGCGGTCAATTATAGTCATAAAAAAAGTCTCATCTCAAGAGACTTTTAAAAATTGTCCCACTTAATACCTCAACAATACGTTCCTCTTCAATCTCGTCTTCATGAGTTCTTCCCCAATCGACAACGAGTGCCATATATGCTTTAAATAATAAATACGAAACCATTTCTGTATCACACGGTTTCAACTCACCTTTACGAATTGCTTTGACGATCTTTTCATTGATATACGAAATAATTTCTTTCTCAATACCTATTAGAACCTCGCCTACAGCCGGTGTGCGAATTTCTCTTTCTTCATCTATAAGCTTCGCATACAATTGGTGTGTCCCTCGAAATTTTAGCATTTGCATTAATCTCGCATGTGCATTTTCTTCAAAAGGTGCGCCTTCAACTGCTACAGCATCCGCTTTTGCTCTCATTTCAGTAACCATTTTCAATACTACGGCATTGAACAATTCTTCTTTATTTGCAAAAAAAGTATAAATCGTACCTTTACCAACATTTGCGATTTTGGCAACCTGATCCATTGTTGTCGCTTTGTAACCGAAGAGCGCAAATGATTTCGCTGCCGCTTCTAAGACTTCCTGTCTGCGGTCCATTTCTCCACCTCACTTTTCATTCAAATAAGTGACTATAAAACCCTTTTGGTCATATAGTCATTATATTATACTCATTCAATTGAAATTGCAAGGTTTTTATTTCAAAAAGATCTACAGAAGATATCTCCTTCTGCAGATCTTTTTAAATTCTTAAGTAGATGGGCTCTGAGTATTATATACTTCTTCAAACGGTTGAACAATTACAAACCCCTCACCAGAAAACTCCATTTGTATAGATTCCCCGCTTCCTCTACCTATAAATGTTCTAAAACTAATATCGGTCTTAAATTCAGGAGTTAAATGACCCGACCAAGCTACTGTTGCGTTCGGATCTGTAATTACAGGCTCTCCGGGACGCACAAGCAGTGTGAGTGGTTCATAATGAGAAGTAATTGCTACTCTCCCCTTCCCTTTCAATGTGACATTGAACAAGCCCCCCGACACCATACCGGCCACTTTTCTCATTAGTTGAATATCCCATTCAATGGTCGGTTCAAAAGCAAGAAGGTCATTGCCATTCACAGTAATCGACTCATTGTTCAGATCGAAAATGGTAATCTTTTTCCCCTGATCCGCTAAGTATAATCGCCCATTCCCCTGCGCCTTCATGAGTGAAGTACCTTCGCCCGTAAATGCTTTCTTAAACATTTTTCCAAGGCCATGCTCCAGTATTTTTTCACGCTCAAACTTAATTTGTCCTGTATAGGAAATCATTGAACCGGCCTTCGCCCAAACCAGATCTTTTAAATTCACTTCTAGAATTCGCGGCGTTTCCAACTCAAAATAATCATTTTCACGTTCATCTTGCTTCGTTTGTCTAATGAATTCATCAATTGAGTAATTCCCCATATGCATCATTCCCCTTTCAACTATTCCTAATGTTTATATACTTACGTTTTTAAAGAGCAGAAGTTTCAATTAATTTCATCGTTTTAATGAATAGTCCAACCAAGCTAGTGGTTTATCCAACCAAATTAGAGGATTGTGCAACCAAATCGAGTTCGTCCAACCACGTCCGCTGTTCGTCCAACCAAACAAGAGGATTGCCCAACCAATTCTTCGATAGTCCAACCAAACAGCCTATTCCCTTTGCGGTAACAACTATCCTATTGCCCAAAAAACAAAAAAATGCCAAAGAGAAAAAATGTCCTCTTTGGCATTCTGAAATGCATCATCCATTTAGTTTTTACGAGTTAAACGAGCGCTTTTGTTGTTTTTTCAGTTTCTTTAATCATAACGCCACGTTTTTTCAATTCTTCAATGTAAAGCGCTCCTGGAATAATTGTTTCCGGTGTGTGTACTCCTGGTGTATTGACAACTCCAGAACCAATCATTTGAGCTGCGATGGACATCGTGTTTGCAGTTGCACGAGCCATTGCTGTTTCATTTACAGAAAGATCTTTCTCCGTAATGAGTTCGTACTCATGTGTAATTGGTGAACCGTCTTTTACTCCGCTAACAATTACACGAAGAAGTACAGCATCGGATTTATCTCCTAGACGAAGTTGAGGTGATAAGTGCTCGCGCATAACATCCCGGACTTTTACCGTTGCTCCGCCAACCGAAACTTCGTTATCACGTGATAACAATCCAAGATCTACGAGCAATTGGAACTTTTCAGCATGCCCTTTGTAACGAATTGTTTTATATTCAAGCGTGTTCACATTCGGGAATGATTTAGTTAATGTAGATGTTCCTCCAGAAGTATGGAACGCTTCGAGTTCACCGTACTTCTCAAATGTAATCGTTTCAATTTCCGACAATGATGGAATTTCTTGCAATTCTCCATTACGAATCACATGCGATGAATCCGTATAGTGATCAAATACGCCTTCTAATGAAAACACAACATTGTAATTTAGTGGTGGTTCAGGCTTCACTGGAATTCCACCAACATACAATTTCATTGAATCTACTGTATCTAGCTTACTAGCACCATAACCTGCAAGAATATTAATCATACCTGGAGCTACTCCAAGATCCGGAATGAGTGTTACACCCTTAGCAACGGCTTTCTCAGCAAGTTCTAGTACAGCGTCTGTTGCGCCACCGATATGTCCACCGAGGTCAATTGAATTTACTCCGATTTCAACTGCCGTACGTGCAACCTTTTCGTTAAACGTATAGAAAAGCGCATTGACTACAACGTCTCCAAGTGACATGACTTCCGCCAATTGCTGATCATTTGAAGCATCCAACAAAAGAACTTCAAGTTTATCGGACTTAAGATCCGCAGCAAAGTCCTTGGCTTGTTGGACGTTTAAATCTGCTAAGTATACCTTTTCAACATTTTCACCTTTTACAAGATCACGTGCTGTTTCTTTCCCCATTAGACCTGCTCCAAGAATTACAACTTTCATATCTACATCTCCTCATTTTGTGTTTTTTATATTCCGATTTTCTATAGGTAATCCGGCACCACTCTGCGCCGAAATAAATGATTAATTTTTCAGTTTTTAAACGACCAGGTCTACATCGTCCCTAGTATACAATCTCACTTGCGCCAACTCTTCCTTGTTCACGGTCGTCGTTACTGCTGAATAATTCATCACCGCAGTTTGTTGCCACGAACGACTGAAAGATCCGTATAAACTCATTGCATCAAACCTCTTTTCTAAAAGAAATTCTAAAACGAAAATATCTACACATTAAAATACCGTAAGTGTAAACACTTCCACCCTATGTTATTCGACCAATTCCGACAAAACCCTTTTTTATTTAAAAGAATCTTTAAAAGAATTTCAACAATATAAAAATGAGCCCGCCAAGACATTGGCGGGCTCATTTTCTAAATCTTTATTTATCTGAAATGTCTTCGTATGCTGCATCATTTTTAGGAGGTACGACTCGTTTCACGAATAATGTTAACACAAGTGCTACTGCTGCAACGAGAGTTGCTATGAAAAATGAAAAGTTAATTCCATCGAGCATCGCTTTTGACTCCAAGTCCTCCTTGAATAACGCGAGACTGTCTGCTGCTGTCGGAACATTTCCAGTTGCTGAAGCTTCGGCAAATAATTTTGCACCTGCTGATTCCATTCGTTTGGTCATTATTGTTAATAAAATCGCTGTACCTATCGCACCGGATACTTGTTGCAATGTATTATTCATCGCAGTACCATGCGGATTCGATTTCATTGGCAACTGATTCAAACCATTTGTCATAATCGGCATCATAACGAGTGAAAGTCCAAACATTCGTGCCGTATAAATGAACATTATAAAATAATAGTCAGATGTTAAATTCAATTTACTTAAATAATAGGTCGTGATTATCGTGATTGAAAGCCCTATAATCGCAAGACCTCGCGCTCCGTACTTATCAAACAAACGACCTGTAATTGGTGACATGAGACCCATTAAAACCGCACCTGGAAGCATAAGAAGACCAGAGTCCAGTGGTGAAATCCCTCGAATTGTCTGGACATAAAGTGGTGTTAAAATCATTGCAGAGAACATTGAAACAGACACAACAATCGAGATTGCAGACGACAACGCGAACATTGGATGTTTATAAATTCTGAAATCCAACAACGGATCCTCCATGCGTAATTGCCGAATAACAAATGCTAAAAGCGCAATTCCGCCAATCGCAATTGTTCCGTAAACGATTGGTGAATCCCAGCCCTTATCCCCCGCAGAACTAAAACCGTACAGTAAACCTCCGAATCCAATCGTCGATAATAGTAAAGAAAACAGATCTAATGTCATATCACGATTCGGTGTAATATTACGTAATCTGAAAATCGCATAAACGAGTACCGAAAGTGAGATTGGCAACACAATAACGAAAAGTGTTCTCCATGTGTAATGCTCGATCACCCATCCAGACAATGTCGGACCTATTGCAGGTGCCGTAAACATAACTAGACCAAAGATCCCCATTGCAGCACCACGCCGCTCAATCGGGAATGCTGTTAACATTATATTCATAAGCAGTGGCATCATCATAGCCGAACCAGAAGCCTGAATCATTCTTGCGACTACAAGCAAACTAAATGTCGGAGCAAATATAGCCAATGTTGTCCCAAGCGAAAACAGTACCATCGCTGTTATAAACAATCTTCTATTTGTAAATTTTTGAATAAAAAAAGCACTTGCTGGAATCAATATTCCGTTTACAAGCATATATCCCGTCGTGAGCCATTGTACTTGAGAAGGCTTCACACTAAATTCATCCATTATTGCAGGCAAAGCAATATTTAACAATGTATTATTCAAAAATGCAACAAATGCACCTACGAACATAATTGCAATCATGCCATAAGGCGGTTTTTCATGCATTTTTCTAATATCCATTCATTTTCCTCCACTCATTGGTTGCCCATATAATTCGAACCAATAATTCGCTACTCTAAACATATTAGACTCCTAGTCCAAAAAATGCAACTATACGAAACTAGATAATCTCCTTTCATTGATTACTCAACGCTTAGGGACTATTATATAGGTAGACCAACAGTGTAAGGGTGAAGTATATTGAATGATCGAAAACAACATGTTTTATTAGTTGCAAAAGATTCTTTCTTAAAAAAGGGGTTTGCAGCCACATCTGTACAAGACATATTAGATGAAGCGAAGATATCAAAAGGTACTTTTTATAATTATTTCTCAACTAAAAACGAGTGTTTAATGGCGATATTAGACAACGGACGTGATGAAACAACGATTAGAAGACAAGAATTAATGATTGGACAAAGCAGAGCCGACAAGAAATTATTCGCCGAACAAATTTCAGTCCGCTTAATGGTCAATCGCGACCACAATCTTTTACCCATTTTTGAAGCTGTTTTTTATTCTGGAGATGCGGATTTAAAAGCTTTCGCGAGGAAACATCATCTTGCGGAGTTGGCTTGGCTGACCAATCGACTAATTGAAGTTTACGGGGATGAAGCTGCCCCATTTGCACAAGAATGCGCCATCTTAATGATGGGTATGATGCAACATATGATTCATGTGTGGGCAGTGGATTCAGATGAAGAACTCAGTGCAATTAAACTGGTAGAGTATATTCTTCGCCGGCTCGATTCAATCATGTCCGACATAATAAAAACTTCTGACCACTTACTAAATGAACGTATTTTAAGAAATATCGATACAAGACACGAAGAATATACACAAACCAAAACCGAGATAGTTCAACGTTTAGAGCGTTTCAATGAGGAAATTGATAAGGATGTAAAAGCTTGCAGTACACAATATATCCAGTTCATTTTGAACGAACTACGTTTAGAACACCCACGGATATTTTTACTTGAAACGATTTTACGCTCATTCCGAGAATCTTTCGCTGACACTCCAGATGAACGAGAAGTCCATGAAATTACATCGAGTTTATGGAGATATTTAGAGACACTTAAATAAAGTACGTCCATCTACTTTCATACTATAGAACAGACAATGAATATTTATCTAAACTAAATCCTTATTGTTCCTACAGTATAGCCAATACACAAAGTCGATTTTCCATTTTGTTTGGGAAAATCGACTTTTTTATTTTGTCACAATCCCGATTTGTGGTAATACAATACGCTTTTGTAAGCCTTCCTCCACTCAACAAATTCCAAATGCAATTCATGTAAAAAAAAGCCATGCGAGCAGCGCTGCCCACATGACTTCATTATTATTATATTGGTCTTTATTTTACACTTGTACGATTCAGCCATTTATATTTAATTGCCATTAAGTATATAACTATAGCAAAAACAAATGTAATTCCAACAAAAACCCATGATTGTGAGTTAATTACTAATAGCGGTGCAAAGGTAATGAGCATGATTTCTACAGGCGCAATTGGAATGTAAGCAAGCCCATAGTCATCCAATGTTTTACTCTTAGCATCTGGGTCTACAATTCGTAAGAGCGCCATACCCATAGCTACAGTTCCAGTTGTCCAGCCCCATGTGAAGATTCCTTTTTCAAACCAATACTCACTGAAAAATCTTATAGAAAGTATTGCAAAAAACACGTAAGCATAAACCAAACCGAATGCAAAAAGTAGCGCGAGCGGAAATATATAATCCATTACTACCGATAAACTAATTGAGGCAATCCCAAATGCTACAAGGATATCTGTAGCACTGCCGCTAATTCTAGTAATCACATCGACACTGACATACTTTTCCGAATTGGTTGCATTCATGATCTTTTTAACGACCAAACCGACAAGAAAAGCTAAAGAAAATGCAGGTATTGCAACGCTTGGTAATAGAAGCACACCTAATTTACTTAAAGAATATCCACCCATCGCTATGATCATAACGATCGCCAAATGGAAAGCGTACGGATCAATCGACATTGGTGAGACCGTATCTGTAATAGATTTTTTTCTAGATTCTAGTGGAATCAACCCAGTTCGAAGTTCATTTGGCAAATCGTCAAAAGAGGCAAGAAAAGAAGTCTGTCCCTTTGCAGATCCTCGTTTAATAAATAAAATACCAATCGTTATTGCACTTATGATACCAATCGTTGCAGATGTCATCGCGAGAGAAGTAGCATCTTCCCAACCGCTTTGCGCGAACGTAGAACCAATTGCTGCAGCCGTACCATGGCCACCAACAAATCCTGCCGCAAGAATTAATCCGAAACCTGAATTTAAATCTTTCCAGAACGGGTTAATAAACAGTAGCGCAAAGAAAAGTCCTCCACCCCAAAGCAACAACATAGCAAGCTGTGAATAAGACCACATACTTCCCACTCGGGTTTTAATCGCGTTCCAGTCAACTCTAGGAGATACCAAAGGCAGCGTTCCAAAAATGACCGCTATTAAGATTGCTGGATATGTTGCAATTTGACTTGAAAAAGGCAGAATTCCAAATCCGTTTGGCCCAAATGCCAAACCGAGAATTCCGGCAATAATACTTGCAGGCAAAAACAACCGCTGCACAAAACCGACTTTCGCACGAATGATTGTTCCAACAATCAACAGCAAGCAGATAAGACCAATATCTGTGAATAAAACCCAAGGTGAAAACTCCATTTATATTCTCCTAACCATTTCAGCATTTTTACTCTATGTTCATTTATCATAAGCAAACTGAGAGCGTTTGCATTTGTTATTAAACAAATAATTTCCGACTTGACTAAGATAACATTTTTAATTGTGCAGGTAAACCATATCGGTAATAACAGAAAAATGGCGAACATTCAAAGGAATTAAAAAGCAACCCCTTCGTTTATTAAACGAAGGGGTTGCTAACTTATTTCTATTATACTTTTGGTTCTATCCTATCTTTCATGTGGCGATATTTACCGGACTCGGTGGACTTGCTTGTTGCGCCGGAGCTTCGTTTCCTTTGTTGAATAAATTCTTAAACTTCCCGGATACCCCTAATAACTTTTGTTGCAAATCGATTTCCGGCTCAAGATTTTTGATGCTCATTTGATACGAACGAATCATCGCAATCGTTACGATTGGGTCAACAATTGCTCTTTTTAATACAACCGTTAGAACATATGCCGCTATCAAAGCAATCGCACCTGTGAAAAATCCTAGCTCTGGTGAATTCAATGTCATCAGTCTACCAATCCCCATTAACGGAAGTGCAAATACTAAAAATATAATTATACTAAATGCATAAATCAAAAGAACCGCACCTGCTGCAGTTTTGATAATCCCTTTCCAACTTTGCGCGTACAAAACGACACCGTCAGATGCGGATTTCCAAACTGTTTCTGCTCTCTCTTCATTTCTTCGCAAAATAATATAACTGACTACCGCTTCATCGATGTAATTGAGACTCACAGACATTATTGAATTTAATATACCAATAATGTTTTTTGCACCCGGAACAAAACTGAAAAACTCACCTACACGAAGCATCCAACGTTGGATTTGTTTCACCGCACCGTGTACTGCTTTATCAATAACAAACGCTACGTTTACTGAACCAAAGTTTTTCTTCACTTGGTCTTTCCCATATGCTATTTGCCCTTTTCCATCCGGAATTTGACCGTTTCTGAGCAATTCTACAACTACGGATATATGTCCCACTTTCACCATGTATAACACATATCGTTCTAGGAACCGTAAACCACCATAAATACCTCCAAACGCAAAAAGCATAACAATGATAAACGCAGCCGATCCTTCACCAAACATTTTAAGAAGTAAAAAACCAATTCCAATCATAATACCTAAAAAGAGTAAAGCCACGACTCCAAAGATCCCATATATTACTATTCTACTTAATAAAAAAGGCATTGTTTTTCTAACTAATTGCATAACAGTCATATCACTACCTCCTTCTTTACAACTCCATCTTCTAAACACTATGCTTCGAATTTTGCTGCTATTCCACTTCATTCATGTAAAATCGATATGAAAAGAGCTTCTATATACTTATATCTCTACTGATTTTGGCCCAGCATGTTTTTCTGCGATATTACCAATGACTGGTAGCTTAAACATTTTTCCTTGGTATGCCTGATAAATCAAGAACACTGCTGTGAAAAAGAACAAAGGCCCTGCAAGTATCCAAAATCCAAACGAAATTATTCCGCCAATAAAGCCCAGTTTTATTGCGCTTAAGATTACGCCAAAAATTGTTAAGCCGATTGCTAAAACGATTATTGTTACCGTCAAAATAATAGATTGTATCGCATGAAAGCGGACGAATTTATTTTCTTTTTCCATAAACAATAAAACAATTGCAATGATTGGTGGAAACAAATAACTTAATAATCCTGCAATATTTTCTTCAAGTCCTAAAGCCGTTGGTTTCTTTACAATCGTTTCTTCCTTAAAAATAGTCTGTTCAGTTGCTCGGTCCCCCGCACTCGGATTTGTCTGTTGATCATTTGTCATTCGCAATTCCTCCCCCTAGTCTTTTCTTATTTTCTATTTTATAACTGCAATGTTAAGTTAACGTTAAACTCTGTCACTTCAACTGTGCTTTCCTTACTAAATTCATGTTTTCTATCAGTCGTTTTGATATTCCTCTCTAGGTTCATCATACTTATAAATCACGAATCTTATCTTCGCAATATCTTCCTCTTCATTATCCACTTGGGTTATATGAATCCTAAATGCATGTTCAGCCAAATCCCCGCTTATTCGAGCTTCTTTAGCGTTATTATTCTTATCCCTTTTTACTTCCTTAAAATTCAGTTCGCCAAAAGACTCATCATAATAATCGTACATATCAATCCAAATTCCCGGCACTTGGATGTATGCATCTATCGTTGTTTCTCCGTAACTTGAATTATAGCTATCACTCATAGAGTCTATAAGTGAGCAATCAGGCAACGAGAAACCTATAGGAGCAAATTCAAGGAATTCAGCAATTGTTCGGTCATTTATTTTTGGATCTTCGATAAATTCACCACATCTTCCTGATTCTGCGTTAACAACAGCCTTAAGGTTTCCATCCGTTTTTTCATCTTGGGACTCTTCCTCAGTCACATCTTCTTCGACTGCTTCATCCTCCTGTTTTCCCTCTATTTCCTCTATTTCCTCTACTTCTTCTACTTCCACTACTTCCGCTTCTGCTTCACCCGGATTCATACTTATTCCATCTTTTGAAACCTCTAATTTTCCGCCATCACCTAAAGGTATTGATATACATCCCACTAAAAGCGAGCTCACAATTAGCATGGCGAAAAATACGAGTACCTTTTTCAAAACGAACACCCCCAACATATTATTTCTTTATATGTTATTCAATAAAGGTTAAGACGACGTTAAATTTCGACAAAATAAAAAAACACCTCCAAAGGCCTATTCGGCTTTTCAGAAGTGTTTTTCATAACATTAAGCGAGTTGTTGTCGTTTTTCATAATTTGCAATATGTTCTTCGTATTGAAAAGTTAACTCGATTTCATCCCAACCATTTAACAACATGTTTTTGTAATATGGATCAATTTCAAATGAATAGGACTTTCCATCCTCACCCGTAACCGTTTGTTCTTTCAAATCCACCTGAACTGAAAACTGCTCTTGTTGACCATTTGCGAGCAATTCTTCCACTTCGGAAATTTCAAGTCGAATCGGAAGCAACCCATTTTTCATACAGTTGCTGTAAAAAATATCTGCATAACTAGGAGCAATTACAACATTGAAACCATAATCCAAAATCGACCAAGGTGCATGTTCTCTTGAAGAACCACAGCCAAAATTCTCATGTGCAACTAATATTTTAGAGTTTTCAAAACGATCGTCATTTAAAACAAAATCTTTTATTTCTGTACCATCCGAATTAAATCTCCAATGGTAAAATAAGTATTTGCCAAATCCAGTACGCTCAATACGTTTTAAAAATTCTTTGGAAATGATTTGATCCGTATCTACGTTTTTGCGATTTAGTGGCGTAATGATGCTTTCTACTCTATTAATAGGTTCCAAGAGATCATTCCTTTCTTAAAAATCAGCATTAATTTACTGTAGCCAGATTTTCTGTTCGAACATCTACAAAATGACCTGCAATAGCTGCTGCTGCTGCCATTTCTGGACTCACCAAATGTGTTCTAGATCCAGCACCTTGGCGCCCTTCAAAGTTCCGATTGGATGTAGATGCACATCTTTCTCCGGAAGGCACGACATCATCATTCATTGCTAAGCACATACTGCAACCTGACTCTCTCCATTCAAAACCCGCTTCAAGGAAGACTTTATCAAGCCCTGCATCTTCTGCTTGTTTTTTCACAGTACGTGAACCTGGTACAACAATTGCCGTTACAGATGCTTTCACTTTCTTACCTTCAACAATTTTAGCCGCTGCTTTTAAATCACTAAGACGAGCATTCGTACAAGAACCTATAAAAACATGCTGAATTTCAATAGATGTAAGAGGCATTCCCTCTTCCAATCCCATATATGCTAATGCACTTTTCAAAGCTTTCTTATCTGTTTCAGATTCGAAATCAGATGCATACGGTACATGACTCGAAATACCCGAACCCATTGAAGGATTTGTACCCCACGTTACGAATGGTTCAATTTCACTCGTATCAATTTCCAAGACCGTATCATAAACTGCATCTTCATCTGTCGCAAGGGCAAGCCACTCTGTAACTGCTTTGTCAAAATCCTCACCTTTTGGAACGTGGCGACGACCTCTCAAATATTCAATTGTCGTTTCATCCGGGCTAATCAAACCTGCTTTCGCACCAGCTTCGATGGACATATTACAAACTGTCATGCGCTCTTCCATTGTTAGGTTACGAATGGCTTCACCTGTATATTCAATGATATGACCGTTCCCCATATCGATTCCAAACTTCGCGATAATCGCTAGTATTAAATCCTTTGATGTCGCACCGAAACCTAGTTCACCTGTAACTTTGATTTCCATTGTTTTTGGTTTTGCTTGCCAAAGTGTTTGGGTAGACAAAACATGCTCAACTTCACTCGTTCCAATTCCAAATGCAATAGCACCAAATGCACCGTGTGTTGATGTGTGACTATCTCCACAAACAATTGTTTTACCAGGTTGTGTAAGTCCAAGTTCAGGTCCAATGATATGAACGATTCCTTGGTCGGGATGATCCATATTTGCAAGTGGAACACCAAACTCATCACAGTTCATTTGCAAAGTTGAAATTTGCTTTTGTGCAATCGGATCTGTTATTGCATCTCGATTTCGCGTTGGTACATTATGATCCATAGTTGCAAAACATAAATCCGGTCGACGAACGGAACGATTTGCAAGCCGTAGCCCCTCAAATGCTTGAGGGGAAGTAACCTCGTGCAACAAATGAAGGTCTATATAAAGTAAATCTGGTTTACCTGGTTCTTCATATACAACATGTTGATCCCAAATTTTTTCGATGATTGTTTTAGCCATTTTCCACTTCCCCTTCCCTTAAGCGTACGTATACATAATACAGTCTGAAACGGACTGTATATCAAGTTCATTTACTACTTTATCTGTCCATTCTTTAGTCGATAATACCCGTTGTCCCTCCATTGCCAAATCCGCTGTGAAGAAACCGTCTTCAAAAACCGCATTCACCGCTTCTTCAATTACCGCAGCTTCTGTATCCATTCCAAAAGAGTATTTCAACATCATTGCCGCTGACAATATTGCTGCTGCCGGATTCGCTTTTCCTTGGCCAGCGATATCAGGTGCTGAACCATGAACCGGCTCATATAAACCGAACCCGTCAGAACGTAAACTAGCAGATGGTAACACACCAAGTGAGCCTGTTATAACGGATGCTTCATCACTTAAAATATCACCAAACATATTTTCAGTAACAATAACATCAAATGCACCCGGATTAGTAATCAATTTCATCGCAGTTGAATCGACCAACATATGCTCAACCTCGATATCGGGATATCCTTTTTTCTTTTCTTCAACAACTTCACGCCATAACTTACTTGTTTGTAGAACGTTCGCTTTATCAACAGAAGCTACTTTACCTCTACGGAGACGTGCAAGTTCAAATGCTTTTTCAACAATACGCTCAATTTCTTCTCTTGTGTAGACGAGTGTGTCTACAGCGGAATTTTCTGTGCGTCGGCTTGGTTCACCAAAATATAAACCGCCTGTTAATTCTCTCACGATGAGTAAATCCACATTCTTGGCAACTTCTTCTTTTAGAGGAGATGCTTGGAGTAGGGACGGCACAGCCTTTACCGGCCGTAAATTAGCAAACAAACCGAAATGCTTTCGAATTGCTAATAGCCCTTTTTCTGGACGTATCTCTGATGGTGACTGATCCCATTTGGGTCCACCAACAGCACCGAGAAGAACTGCATCACTTTCTTCACAAAGAGCAATTGTTTCATTCGGTAAAGGATTGCCATGCTTGTCGATAGCAGAGCCGCCAATTAAGCCATGTGTGAATTTAAAAGTATGATTGAATCGTCTTTCAATTACTTGAAGAATTTTTACTGCTGCCTCTATTACTTCTGGTCCAACGCCATCACCTGGTAGAACTGCTACTCTTTTTTCCATAATGAGTTCTCCTCCTTATTTTTTTGTTATCAATTAAATACTAGTTACTTTGTTTCCTACGTAATCATTCACAAGATGTCGATTAACAGCATTTAAATACGCTTTAGCGGATGCTTCCAAAACATCTTGCGCTGTGTCGCGCCCTGTAATTGCTTGACCATTAATGCTCAAGTTTACAACTGCTTCTGCAAGTGCATCTCGCCCTTTACTTACCGATGAAACGCGGTAATCAAGAATATGAACTTTTCCTTTGACAAGATTTTCTAATGTATTAAAAATCGCTTCTACAGAACCAGAACCAGTCGCATCTACAGTTACGGATTCACCCGTTGGAACAATAGCTGAAACCGTCGCTGTTGGTGTATTTGCTGTTCCATATTGTACTTGCACATTCGTTAATTTATAAATCGGTGTATCTTTATATCGAATTTGTTGATCTGTAAACAAGATGAACAAGTCTTCTTCTGTAATTTCTTTTTTACGGTCCGCCAACTTTTTAAATTCAACGAATGCTTCATTTAACTTATCAGCACTTAAATCGAAGCCCATTGTAATTGCTCGATCACTAAATGCGTGTCTTCCAGAATGCTTACCTAATGCAAGAGGTTCAACAGTAGCACCAATTAATTCAGGAGTAATGATTTCATAAGTTTCACGATTCTTCAACATGCCGTCTTGGTGAATACCGGATTCATGCGCAAATGCATTTTTCCCAACAATCGCTTTGTTCGGCTGGATGACAACACCCGTAAGCTGACTCACAAGTTGACTCGTTCGTTTAATCTCGTTCAATTTCAAATCTGTTTGAACCCCGTATATGTCTTTGCGAATATGAAGTACCACAGCAATTTCTTCAATTGCAACGTTTCCAGCACGCTCACCAAGACCATTTATAGTACCTTCAATCTGATCCGCACCATTTTCAATAGCCGCTATCGTATTTGCAGTAGCCATTCCTAAGTCATCGTGACAATGTGCGGAAAGTTTAACTTTTTCAATTCCCGTGACATTCTCTTTTAAATACTTGAACAATGCACCGTACTCGGCCGGTGTTGCATAACCAACAGTATCTGGAACGTTAATGGTTGTTGCACCCGCACGTATAACCTGATTGATTATTCTGACTAAGAACTCTTTGTCTGACCGAAACGCATCTTCTGCAGACCACTGCACAAGAGGGAATAATTTACTTGCGTATTTAACAGCTTCTACTGCTATGTCAACAACTTGATCAGGCGTTTTCATAAGTTTGTGTTCCATATGAATCGGTGATGTTGCAAGGAATATGTGTAAATGCGGCTGTTCCGCACCACGCAGAGCATCCCATGACCGATCGATATCACTCTTCATAGCACGGGCAAGTCCCGTAACAGTTGAGTTTTTGACCATATTGGCTATTCTTTGTACAGCATCGAAATCACCCGGGGATGAAGCAGGAAATCCTGCTTCAATAATTGTTACCCCGAACTTTTCCAATTGACGTGCAATTTCTATTTTTTCAGCTGTGTTTAAATTAATACCAGCAGCTTGTTCACCATCGCGTAGTGTCGTGTCAAATATGTCGATTTTCCGCACTTACTACCCCTTCTTTCTATTTCAGATTCAGATTTAGCGTTGATTGACAAACGGCATCATATCACGAAGTTTCTTACCTACAGTTTCAATTTGGTGTGCTTCTTCTTTTTCAGTTATAGCATCGAATTGTGGACGGTTGTCTTCATTCTCTTGAATCCATCCTCTAGCAAATTCTCCAGATTGAATTTCAGACAGAAGCTCTCTCATGCGATCTTTTGTTCCTGCATCGATGATACGATCTCCTGCAACATAGTCTCCCCACTGCGCCGTATCCGAGATTGAATAACGCATTCCCGAAAGACCGCCTTCATACATAAGGTCAACAATCAATTTAAGTTCATGCAATGTTTCAAAGTATGCAAGCTCTGGCTGATATCCAGCTTCTACAAGAATTTCAAAACCTGCTTTTACAAGTGCAGTTGTTCCACCACAAAGAACCGCTTGTTCACCAAAAAGGTCTGTTTCAGTTTCTTCTTTAAATGAAGTTTCAAGTACGCCAGCACGTGCTGATCCAATTCCTTTTGCGTATGCAAGTGCAACATCTTGTGCATTTCCTGATACATCTTGGTAGACTGCGAACAATGCTGGCACTCCTGCACCCGCTTCAAATGTTCTACGAACTAAATGTCCCGGACCTTTTGGTGCTACTAAAAATACATCCACATCTGCAGGTGGTTTAATTTCATCGAAGTGTACGTTAAAGCCGTGTGCAAATACGAGTGATTTCCCAGCTGCTAGGCCTGGTAAAATTTCTTCATTGTAGATTTTCTTTTGTCTTTCATCCGGAAGCAAAATCATAATTACGTCCGCTTGTTCTGAAGCTTCTTTAACAGATGCTACAGTCATACCGTCTTCTTTTGCTTGGTCAAATGATTTACCTTCGCGTACACCAACAACAACATCGAATCCTGAATCTTTCAAGTTGCGTGCGTGTGCATGACCTTGTGAACCGTATCCGATTACCGCGATTTTCTTTTCTTTAAGTACGCCTTCGTTAATATCGTTGTTATAATACATTTTAGCCATTGTCATTTCCTCCTAATAGTTGGGTTTTTAGTTTTTTCTATTTTATATTTAAGGCCCCGATACACAATACTGTTGAATGTATTCTCCTTCAACTTCAATCAATATCGGAGCACATTGAAACTCTATTTCAAAATGGAAAGCTGCGGTGAATTAACTTTCTGTGTCTCACGAACAAATGCTGTCGCACCCGTTCTTGATAAATCTTTAATGCCATACGGTCTTAGTAAATCAATAAACGCTTCAATCTTGTCTGGATTTCCAGTTACTTGATACGTAATAACATTTTTACCCGTATCAATGACCGTTGCTCTAAAGGGCTCAATAATACTGTTCATTTCAGCTCTTATGTGAGGTGGTGAAACGACTTTTACTAAGGCGAGTTCTCGCATGACAATTGCCATATCTGTAATGTCGTTAACTTTTATAACATCGATTTGTTTTTGAAGTTGTTTCGTAAGTTGCTCAACTTTTCTCTCGTCCTCGACGTTTACAATAAACGTCATTTTCGACATACCTGGTTGATCTGTGTGTCCGACCGTAATGCTTTCAATATTGAACTGTCTTTTCATGAGCAAGCCGGTCACTCGGTTCAAAACACCACTTTGGTTAATTACCGTTACGGTGATTACTCTTTTCATTTACGGCTCACTCCAATCATTTCATGTAACCCTGTGCCTGGAACAACCATCGGATAGACGTTCTCTTTTTGGTCAACGCGACAATCGATAAGCACTGGTTCATCCGAAAGCAAGGCTTCTGTAAAAATTGCTTCGGCTTGATCTGGTGTTTCTATTTTGTATCCCTTTATGCCATAAGCTTCTGCCAACTTCACAAAATCTGGTTGCACAGAAATTAGAGATTGCGAATACCTTTTCTCGTAGAACGTTTCTTGCCACTGACGTACCATTCCAAGACTTTCGTTATTCAAAATAACGACTTTTACAGGTATGCGTAATTCCTGTAGAAGAGATAATTCTTGTAAAGTCATTTGGAAACCCGCGTCTCCAACAATGGAAACAACTCGTGCATTTGGTTTAGCAAGCTGTGCACCAATCGCTGCCGGGAAACCGAACCCCATCGTTCCAAGTCCACCTGAAGTCACCCAATGATCCGGGTTGTTGAACGAATAGTATTGCGCCGCCCACATTTGATGTTGACCAACATCTGTTGTAACAATTGCATCACCTTCTGTTATACGATGAATCATCTCAATTGCTTGTTGTGGTAGTAATCGCTCTTTATCTTCCGTGTCGTACCATAATGGATAGTCTTTAGTAGCTTTCTGTAAATATGAAACCCACTCTGACGTATCTGGTGATTCAAATTTTTGTTTCAATAATGCTTGAAGCGCTTCTTTTGCGTCCGCTACAATCGGGATTGCTGTTGGAACGTTTTTCCCAATTTCAGCAGGATCGATATCGATATGAATAACTTTTGCATTTGGTGCAAACAAATCTAAGTTTCCTGTAAGACGATCATCAAAACGTGCGCCGATGTTTACAAGTACATCACACTCATAAATCGCCATATTCGATGCGTACGTTCCGTGCATACCCGCCATTCCTAAAAACAATTCGTGATGACCGGCTATACTTCCTAAACCGAGCAACGTATTCGTTACAGGAATTTGATGTCGTTCTACAAACTCTTTTAATTCGTCCATACCTTGAGCATGGAGGATACCCGCACCTGCTAGGATTAACGGTTTTTTCGCTTCTCCAATTGCCTTACACGCCTTTTGTATTTGCAAGTAATTCGGCGTTGTTGTTGGTTGATATCCGGGTAAGTTCACTTCTATTTCTTCATTAGGGGTCGGGACGAATAATTCCGTTGCAATATTTTTTGGAATATCAACAACTACAGGACCTCGACGTCCAGTTGAAGCAATGTGGAATGCTTCTTTAATGATTCTAGGTAAATCTTTTAAATCATTCACTTGATAATTATGTTTTGTAATCGGTTGGGTAATTCCAATTATGTCTGCTTCTTGGAAAGCATCCGTTCCGATAACCGCTTTCGCAACTTGACCTGTGAATACAACGAGTGGTAAGGAGTCCATCATCGCGTCTGTAATGCCTGTGACCAAGTTCGTCGCTCCTGGACCAGATGTGGCTATAACTACTCCAGTCTTCCCGGAAACACGCGCATAACCTTCAGCGGCATGAATTGCACCTTGTTCGTGACGAGCAAGTATATGTGGAATTGGATTCTGGTATAGTGCGTCATAAATTGGTAAAACCGCACCTCCCGGATAGCCGAAAATAACTTCAACGCCTTGGTCCTTTAAAGCTTGAATGAGTACAGCAGACCCATCTTTCATTTGTGTAGATTGTGTTTGTTCTTCACTAGAATTCATAGGCTCTTCCAATACAACTTGGTCTTCCTGAACATTTGCATTCATCAACTAACTCCTCCTTCTTGTTTTATATGATTTCTTTTCAATAAAAAAAGCTTTTTCATCCCACGCAAAGAAATAAATCTTTACATAGGGATGAAAAAGCAAGTTCATGGTACCACCCTTGTTCGCAGCAATATTGCTACCTCGTGAATAGACAAAGTCTATTCGGTTATAACGAGCGCAAATTCTTTTACGCCCGGGACTACATAATCAGTTGCCTTTTCAGTAGTCCACTCCGAGGTGATGTCGCAAATAGTTGTATTGCCGGCTTCCAGCACGACCGGCTCTCTGTTAATACAAAATTCTATTTACTTTTGCCTCATCATTGTTTTAATTATATTAAATTGTTAATTAATTTAAATTATTAGTTTGTGAAAGGAATCACTAACTTGTTTGGATTGTTGCTATCATATCCCGGAAACGAAGAAGAGTCAACACTTTAATCCAAATCGTTTAGCAATTATGAATGTTGAAATCTACTGTATCCGCTTTCAATACTGTTAAATCAATAGTCACGAAAATGTTAATAGTCTAAATAATTTTAAAAGAGATTGTTTACTTTGAATTTAGTGATGATTGAAGACTTGAACCACCAAAAGAATAGAGCTTGTCACAGCTGCATAGAATTACAACATCGCTTTTCATAATCTATAAAAATATATGCATTTACGTTATGAAGAGTTTTAATTGTGGGCATGCTATAAAAAGAATTTGAATTTCGATTACTCATAAGTCGGAGGTATCAATCATGAGTAAAGTTACTCGGAAAAAGAAGCTGTTGTGGATTTTGGGTGGATTCTTGATTTTACTATTCAGTGGAATTGGTTATCTATTAATGATGTATATGAATTTAACAGATACAGTGGACATGATGCATGAACCCATTGAACGTGAGCTATCAGACATGCGAGAAAAACCAGTAGTTTTTAAGGAATACGATCCTTTTTCGGTACTTCTACTTGGTGTAGATGAACGCGATAATGATGGTGGACGTTCCGACACGATCATCATTTTGGCCGTGAACCCTGTTTTAAAATCAACAAAAATGGTCAGCATTCCACGTGATACGTTAACAGAAATTGAAGGTAAAGGAGTTAGGGATAAAATCAATCATGCCTATGCTTTCGGCGGCATTGAGATGGCTATGAAAAGCGTAGAATACTTACTTGATATCCCAATTGATTATGTCGTCCAAGTAAATATGGAAAGCTTTAAGGAGATTGTAGATGCCATTGGTGGTATTACAGTAAACAACATGCTCGATTTTAAAGTTGGGGAAGAATCTTTTCCAAAAGGACAACTCTCAATGACTGGCGAAGAGGCACTCACCTTTGTTCGGATGCGTTACGAAGACCCTCGTGGAGATTTCGGCCGACAAGATCGTCAGAAGTTAGTCATTCAAGCAGTTTTGAAACAAGGAGCTTCCGTTAATAGCTTATTGAACTATAAAGGTATCTTTAGCGCAATTGGCAATAATGTTCGAACGAATATGACATTCGATGAAATGGTAGATGTACAAGCCAACTACCGTGACTCAGTAAATAGTGTCGATCAGATTTATATCAATGAAGGTCACGGAAAAATGATGAACGACATATGGTATTACATTATGAACGAAGATGAACTGGTTCGAACACAAAATGAGTTAAAAACTCACTTGGAACTATAAAAAAAGTCCTGACTGCAAATTGCATAGTCAGAACTTAATTAGCAATAAGACGTACTTCTAACTCGTTTGTTCTTTAGAATCAAGCGTTCCAATCTTTTGTCCATATTTAATATCCATTTCAAAAGAAAGAGTTTTTTCAATTTCAAAATCACATTCGTCTATAAATAACACAACAGTTGAACCAAATGAAAAGTAGGCCATTTCACCGCCTTTTTTCAATTGACTCGTTTCGTGGGTGAGATGAATGCTATTGATATTCAGCGCACCTACTTTTATGACGGCAGCTTTGACTTTTTCATTTCTTACCAATGTGATAAGACGGTAATTTGTTGATAATGGTTTATTGCCGTATTTCATACCTAAACTATTGACTGGATACGACTTCCCTCCGCGAGTCCATTGTTCTTCAACAATGCCATCTATCGGGCTATGTATTCTGTGATAATCCGTTGGTGATAAATAGAACAGAAAATAGGAGCCATTTTTAAATTCATCCTCTTTGTTTTTACAATCAAATATTTGTTCCATACTGTATTCTTGACCCTTTACAACAAATGTATCATTCTCAGAAACTTTACCGAAGGAAGACAATACCCCATCAACCGGACTAACAACCGTATTTACTCCGTCATCTATTTTACGGGCATCTGCTTTCAATGTCCTTGTAAACAACGCTTGTAAGCTTGTGTATTCTTGAAGAGGACTTTCCATCTCATCAACATTTACTTTATATAACTTAACAAACGACTTGTTTAGTGACCTGCTCCAACGAGAAGATGTGAATTTCTTCAATACATTTGATGAAATTGGGTGTCCTGTTAATTCGACCAAAGATTTAAAAAGTATTTTCCTCAAAATAACACCCCTAACAAATAATTTAGTAGTATAATAAAAAAAAAGCCATTTCCTATGGACATGGTACAAGACGGGAGTGATAAATTTGTCTTTCACTAAAAGTGTGGATACAAAAAAGAAACTACTTCTTAATCAATCTGCCAATATATTAACGATGCTCAATCTAGGTTCAGGCTCCATGGCACTCATACTAATAATGAAAGGTCATGCCTCATTAGCCGCGGGTTTAATATTTCTAGCCGCTATTTGTGATATGTATGACGGAAAAGTCGCAAGAAACCTTAACATCTCTTCAGATTTTGGTAAGCAATTGGATTCTTTAGCTGATTTAATCTCTTTCGGTGTGGCACCCGCTTTACTTATTTACCAAAGCATTCTTTTTCAATATTCTATTGCCGGCATTTTACTTACAGTCATGTACATTTTATGTGGTGCTATTCGTTTGGCACGATTTAACGTCACAACGTTCACTGGTAATTTTCAAGGCTTGCCGATTCCAGCAGCAGGTTGTCTTCTAGCTCTATTCTTCTTAATGAAGTTTTACATTCCTTCTGTCTTCTTTATGTTTATCTTACTTGGTTTATCCGTTTTAATGATTGGTACTTTTAAAGTGAAAAAGATTTGATTTCAGTTATTATATACTTTTTATAAATTTTACCACGTTTACCATCATAAAGCGCACTCTTATTAAAAAGGTGTCTACCTGTATTGTGGTAGACACCTTTTCATTTTGGATTGTGCGATATATATCGAACAAAAGAATTCTGCTCTGTTACCCGCTGATTTCCGTTCCGACCGGACGCGTTCCATGGGGCGTGCGTCGAGCCTCCTCGTCGCGAAAACCACGCTCCTGTGGGGTCTCGCCTGTCTTCGGGACGAATTGGAATTCATTCGTCCTTAATCCCATTGAAGTGTTTGAGCCGTGGTCAACACGATGTTGATTATGCAGTCGTTGCAACAGGACGTCGCGTACTTAGACTGCGTCTGCACTACAATCAGCTAGAATGTGTAAAAACAATAAATTCAATATGAAAATAAAACAGGGAAGATTCTCTTCAGGGCAAGTCCACCAAAGTTCTTAATCAACTTTATTTGATAAACACCCTTTTTATAGCTAACTAGTTCCCACTACTTTTCATCCGTGGATTTAACCAGCATTCTAAGACCTATTGAAAGTGCCCAGGCATTGTTCGTTTCGTCGAAATGAAAACGGATTGGCTTTTCGATTGGGAGCATCACCAATGTCTGTTTGTCGCTTGCGCGTAGTTGGAATGTTTTATCCGCAACGATTGCCGTCATTAAAGCGCCTTGCTCTACGATTCGGATTTTTGCTCCTTCATCTGATCGATAAATTCCGAGCATAGGTTGTAGTTCAGTATCTGTTATTTCATAGTGCGGTTCAATGCTTCTTTTATTATCAATCGGGATATTTAACGCTGTATTCACTGCTGCGAGCCAAATTGCATCCGCATTTACGTCGCTTAAGTTCGTTAAGACAACCGCTACGATACCCTTTTCTGGAACAAAACCGAAATTGGAAGATACACCTGGTTGTCCTCCGCCGTGTTCTACCAATGTGACGCCCATATAATTCGGAGTCGATTTTAACGCATATCCGTAAAAGCTGTTGCCGAATACTTGGTGCACGTGTTTAGCCATTTCAGAGGTATATTCTTTCTTGATGATTCGGTCTTCTAGTGCGTCTACATAAATCTGTCCGTATTTTAATAAATCCGTCACGTTTGAGCGAATGCCGCCCCCTACTGCATAATTACCTAATTCTGGCCACGAACAAGCTACGGGTTTTTCATTTTCTAACACATACGGTGTTGTGACGTTTTCGAAGTTCTGTAATTCATTGAGATCATATGTCGTTCGATTCATCTCTAAAGGTTTTAAAATGAAGGTTTTTATGTATTCCTGATAATTTTCACCTGTCACTTTTTCAATAATTGCTCCAAGTAAAAGAAACATATCATTGTTGTAGCAAAAATATTCGCCCGGTTTTCCTAGGAAAGTCCATTCCTTCCCATTTATATACTTCAGATGTTCATCAAAACCAGCTAATTCTTCTTTTCTTTCTGTTGTTGCAAGACCTGTTGTATGGGAAAGAAGATGTAGAATCTTTATTTCCTTCATATGGTTACAGTCAATTAATCGGAAATTAGGGAGGTGCTTGATCACAGAATCTTCGACTTGCAACTGCCCTTCCTCGACTAATTTCATAATTGCAAGTGCTGTAAATGATTTTGTAACCGATGCAACTCCAAATATTGTTTCAGGAGTGACTGGTTCATTTGTCGCTAAATTCCTCTTTCCAAAACCTCGCTCATAAATTGTTTTCCCATTTTCAGAAACAGTAACCGCAACACCTGGTATTTGTTCTTCCATCATCATTTGTTCAACGTACTTTTCGAATTCATTCCAACGACTCAAGTAGCATCCACCTAACTTTCTACAAATTCTAGGAACACGTCAAAATATAAAGAGCTGAATTAAACTAATCGGTTTTCCGGTTCTCGTCCTTCAAGAACATCGATAATCGCATATGCATTTAAATTCATCATCCCAATACGCGTGTCAATGCTCGCGCTACCGATGTGAGGCAATACGGTAACATTGGGTAGCGTTAGCAGCGGATGATTGGGATCTACAGGCTCTACTTCAAAAACATCCAATCCAGCTGCCCAGATTTGGTTGTTTTTAAGCGCAAAGTATAAAGCTTCTTCGTCGACAATTCCCCCACGCGCCACGTTAATCAGTACTGAAGTTTCCTTCATTAATTCAAGTTCGCGCTGCCCAATTAAACCCTTTGTTTCCGGTGTGAAAGGCGCAAGAATGACCACAAAATCCGATTGTATTAATAAGTCATCCAGTTCCTTGTATTCAAAACCATAGGCTTTTTCAGCCTCCAATTTCCGACTTCGGTTATGGTAAAGTACTTTCATGTCAAAGCCCATTGCACGTCGCGCGACAGCTTCCCCGATACGTCCCATACCAATAATTCCGATTGTCGCCCCGCCAACATCCATCCCTGTATAATCCATCGGCGTCCAAGACTTCCAGTTCCCTTTTCGAAGCTCACTTTCTGCTTCAATTAATTTACGGGCTGTAGCAAGAAGCAATGCAAATGTTAAGTCCGCTGTCGTATTTGTCAGTACACCAGGCGTGTTCGTTACAATTACCCCTTTAGACTGCGCCGCCTCAGTATCGATATTATTAAAACCGACGGCCAAATTGGAAACAACTTTCAATTTTTTCGCAGCATCAAACACTTCTTTGTCAATTTGATCGGCTATGACAGACCAAAGTGCATCCGCATCCGCTACTTCTTTTAATAAAACATCGCGTGGAACGGATTCACTTTCAGATTTCCACATACGTACAGTGAATTTCTCTTGAAGTGGCACAACGACTTCGTCAGGCAACTTTCTCGTGATAAAGACGACGGGTTTCATTAAACTACCTCCTTAATTTAAAAGAATATATTCAAAATAGACCTATTTCTAATTCAATAATCGCTGAATCACTTCATGGGTTAAATTTGGGACGATTTCATGCGAGAATTTAATTTCTGTTCGTTCATATTGTTTGTGACCGTCATACCCGTAAGGACCGATGTTAATAACAGGTACATTGATGGCCCGTATATCCTCGTAGTTTACAAAATGTTTCGTACCCCATCCCGGGTTATTGTTCATAACCGCATCAATTCCATCTTCGTCATCACTGAGTGCCATAAAACTTGCATCGGAAATGTACGGGAAAAAGTTTTTTGTAACGATTGGATGCTCATATGCCGGCTGTACTTGTTTAATTGCTTCATCAAGAGCATTTAACAAGTTCTGCTCATTCTCGTCTTTCCCAGTCACTTCAATTCTCGGGGAATACAAAGATGAATAAAATAAAATGATGACAGGTTGCTGATCACTCATCCATTTACACGCTTCTTCAACAACGCGGGCTGCGAACATTCGTGTATCGAGATCCTTTACCGCCATGAGATCTTCCTTAAACTTCTTCATATGGTTGATATACGTTTCGCCATGCTCATCCGTTAGTAAGGCATCCAATTCCTCATAAATATAGACCCTTGGCTTCCACGTAATTTCTCGAACAGGTTGGTTGCTCAATTTACTGTATTGCTCATATTTACGTTTGAATTCATCCAATGCATTCTGGAAAGCAATTTCAGCCTGCTCTTTCAACATTACAAGAACATCTTGCGGAGACCACGAATGTACAAAAAAATTATAATAAACAAAAGCGGACAATGCAGTTTGAACGGTATATGTAGGTTTTAAATCCGTCTGCTTCAACGATACTGGCGGCACAGTCACTTCCCCATATGCTTCATTGCATAAATCTGGATTGTAACTGATTTGCTTCGTTAGTTCTGCCACAATAAAGTTCGGATCGATTCCATCAAAACAAGTTCCAACATGAACTTCTTCCCCGGTGATAAAAAACGAAGGCAATAGTTTTCCTACTGTTCCTTTATAAATATAACGGTTTTCATCCCCATCAAACCTCGGGGTGACAAAGTCCGCATTCACTGCACCAATATAATCAAAACCATTTTCCTCACGGAGCGTTATTAACTCTTTAAGCGCAGATAATATGCCACGGGATCCATCTTCTTCGTCACATTCAGTGATGACAACAAGATTTCCTTTTAACTTTTCGGGATGCTCTGAATAGTATTTAAGCAAATACAAATTACTTGCGACACCACTTTTCATATCCAGGGTACCTCGTCCAAAGAGATATTCGCCAGATTCAAGATGCTCGGTAACAATTGTTGGAAGCGGTTCTAATTTCAGTGCATTCATTAGCTCGTCTGGATTGCACGCATGTGTTTTCAAATGATTGAAATCCTCAATTCCTACCGTATCCATATGTCCCATCAAGAGGACTGTTTTATCACTCGGTTCTTTCGTTCCTTTGACGAATGCAATGACATTGTAACGTTCAATATCGTCATCAATGGTTTGCTGGTATCTGACGAAAGTAGGATTTTTCTTGAAATAAGGTAGCTTTTTAATCCAATCATGAACTACTTGGCTCATTTCAATTTCACCGCCCAAGTTCACAACGCTATTCGTCTGTACAAGTTTTTTTGTTAAGGCGAATACTTCTTCACGACAGAGTAACATATACATATCCCCTAACCTATTTGGTATAAGAATCCTCATTCAGTTTAGCATAAACCCAACCCGTTTTCAGACTTCATAGAGTTATCGAAATCGAAATTTAATGAAAAGAAAAAACGCTACCTAAGTAACGTTTTATCCTCCAATATAGCTCATTCCAATTTTCTTTCGATTTTTTGCAGTTTGTTCCGTACGTTCATCTGAATATCGATCTGTTCGACCTTCCCATACATTTCGAATTGCTTCCAATAACTCATCATCGGGAAGACCACTGCGAATCAGTTCTCTCAAATCAAAGCCTGAAGACGCAAACAGACATGTATAAAACTTCCCGTCTGACGAAAGACGAGCGCGGGTACAGGACGAACAAAAGGATTCGGATACGGATGTGATGAAGCCTACTTCAGATTCGCTATCCATATAACGGTAGCGTTTTGCGACTTCACCAAAATAGTCTTCATCAGACGGTTCCATCTCATACACTTCACTCAGCATTTCGTAGATTTCTTTTTTCGTTACAACTTTGTCGAAACTCCAACCATTATCGTTTCCAACATCCATAAATTCAATAAAACGCAACGTAATTCCACGTTCTTTAAAATAAGCGGCCATTGGTAGAATTTCGCTTTCATTAACACCCTTTTGCACAACCATATTCACCTTAATTTCAAAGCCGATTTCTCTTGCAAAATCAATATTTGAAAGTATAAAATCAGGCTTTATGCCACGGCCATTTAATACTCCAAAAATTTCTGGGTCAAGTGCGTCCAAGCTCATATTGAGTCTTCTAAGTCCCGCATCGTACAACGGTTGCGCAGCCTGACGTAATAATACCCCATTTGTCGTAAGGCCAATATCTTCAATGCCGTCTATGACAATTAACTTCTTAACTAGATCTGGAAGTCCTCTTCTCATAAGTGGTTCTCCGCCTGTTAGACGCAACTTCTTAACACCAAGTGATGCAAAAAGTTTTGCTAAACGCTCGATTTCCTCAAATGACAAAAGTTCACTCTTTGGTAAAAAAGCATAATCATCACCGAAAACTTCTTTAGGCATACAATATGTGCATCTGAAATTACAACGGTCCGTTACCGATATTCGTAAGTCTCGAATCGGTCGGCCCAATTTATCTATAATCGTTTGCATGGCTTTAACCTCTCTCCAAAACATCTGGCGTATTCACATTTGTAAATACAAGCTCCTCGTTATCCGTGAGCAAGTATCCAGGAATCCAACATGAATGATTTTCATCCAATAACCTCATCACACTTAACCGTTCATTCTCAAGTGCATTTCGAAGGGCGTTCTTAAAATGATTATCCCATATTGAAACCAATGGGTGTCGCCTCTCTTCTGAAATAACCGCCGTGATTCCTTTTTTGTGATAGCCCATTAACTTTTCGAGCACTTCCGAAGTTACATAGGGCATATCCGTAGGCAACACAACGTAGCGGTCCGCTTCCACAGATTCCATACCGGACAGGATCCCTGCAAGCGGACCGAGGCCAGCAAATTCGATGATGTCGGTTAGGACATAATCTTCTTCTCTATGACGTTGAATGAGTTCGGGGCGAGTTACAATTACTACTTGATCACAAAGAGGACTGAGCACATCAACAGCAATTTCATAAAAGTGTTTGTCTCCGCTCATGGCAAATGCTTTTGGCGAGCCAAATCTTCTAGAAAGACCCCCTGCTAAAACGATGCCTATTGTTCTCAACCGCCGCTTACCGGAGGAATAAAGGCACATATATCACCAGATTGTATTACATCTTCTTTCAATGCGTATTCCTCGTTCACCGCAACGTGAATCGTATCTTTTCCAAAACCGGGATACGTCTCCTCTGCCCAATCAAGTAAATCCTGTACAGTTATATTGTCTTTTTCAAGCGTTTCATTCGATTTTCCTGTTAACTCGCGCAGCCTTGCAAAGTAATTTACTTTAATCACTTTGGTTCATCTCCCTTCATTCGGATACTTTTTCTGTCCACCAATCCATTCTTCTCCGTCTTCCCATATTTCTTTCTTCCATATGGGAACAACTTCCTTCAATCGCTCAATTGCATATTCATTTGCTTCGTATGCTGCTTTTCTATGAGCCGAAGAAACAGCAATTAGAACAGCAATATCTGAAATTTGAAGTTCCCCAACTCTGTGTACAATCGCTACTTTAACGCCTGGCCATTTGGACTCCATTTCAGCCCCTATTTCCGCCAACTTTTTCTCCGCCATTGGGATATAAGCTTCATATGAAAGATATAATGTTCGAACACCGTGCGTCCACTCGCGAACATTGCCCGTGAAAATCGTTACCGCCCCGGCACCTGCATGAAGAACATAGTCCGAATACTTCTGTATTTCAATGGGTGTATCCACAATTTCAAATGCTTTCATTTCAAAACTCCTTTTCGACCCATTCCATAAGCCAGTTATCAAGTTGGTCATTGTCCATATTTCGAACGACGAGCTCTATATCTGTAAGGTTTTTCAACTCTTCCCAGTCCGTTTCATCGCGCAGTAAAAGAACTTTCTTACCTGTTTCTCGTTTATATCCTTCTATTAATAAAATATCTGGATGATCCATCTTTGCAATCTCTTTTAATCCAATGAAGTCGGGTTCTATGCTCATATGAAGCTGAAGAATACCTCCGCCTGCAACAATCGTCGTATTTGCACCTTTCGCAAAAAAACGCATCGTATCCGTCGATAAATCCGGCATTTCTGGTGTGCCACCATGCCCGTGATGTTTGAGCACTGCAACCTTATATCCATTCGCTTTCAGTAGTTGAACCCATCTCAAAATAAGAGTTGTTTTACCGCTGTTTTTAAACCCTACGACATGCAGTGTTTTCATAGCACCCAATCCGCAACGCCTTGTTCTGCACCTAACAAAAGGATATCAACTTTCATACCCACGGTAAAACCCCTTGTTCCACTTGGGAGTACAATGATGCAGTTGCCACGTGCGATGGATGACACCGCACTTGATTTATTAAATCCTGCGGGCCTTGCAACAACCCCATCAGGCGTACTTTCCCAAATTGCACGAACAAAACGTGTGAATGGGTTTGGCTTTTGGAAGTCTTCCGAGAGTTCAGCAGTCATCCGAGGCATATACGGTTTATCCGCGCCCATCATAGTTAGAATCGCGGGTCTTGTAAACAGTTCAAATCCTGTAAAACATGCTGACGGGTTACCCGAAAGACCAAATAGCAGCTTCTTATCCAACACAGCGACCGTCGTGACGCTACCGGGCCGCATCGCTACTTTATTAAATAAAACCTTCGCACCAAGGCGCTCATAAATCAGTGGTAAATGATCATAATCTCCAACAGAAACGCCGCCTGTTGTTATGAGTACATCCGTTTCCTCGATTGCTTGCGCGACCATTTGAGCACATGAATCTAAATCGTCTGCGTGCATACCATAAGACTTATAATCAATTCCCATTCGGTCAAGCTGGGCCATAATCATTGGTCCATTGGAATTCCGAATCTTCCCCGGCACAAGTTCTTCATCCACATTCAACAGCTCTGTTCCAGTAGATAAGATGCCTACAACAGGCTGTTTGGCTACGTTTACATGCGCATAGCCGAATGTAGCCAGAAGAGCGATTGTTCCAGGATGAATGAGTGCTCCTGCATCAATGAGAAGTTCCCCATCTTTCGCGTCTTCGCCTTTAAACGAGATGTTTTCACCTTTGGAAAAGGGTTTGCGTATTGTAAATGCATCTTTCGTTTCTACTGTTTGTTCAAACATTACGACAGCATTTGCATTTTCAGGAATTAAAGCTCCCGTCATAATGCGAAAAGCTTCGCCTTTATTTATCGGACGGTCCGCCACATGCCCTGCTCCAATTTCTCCAATAACACGAAATGGAACACGCGAATCTCCGGATGCACCATCCGTGTCTTCCGAACGAATTGCGTAACCATCGTAAGGAGATCTATCAAAGGGAGGTACATCGTGTTTTGCAAGAAGTGGTTCAGCAAGGATTCGACCATAGGCATTTTCTAGAGGGATTTCCTCGTTTCCAAGCGGATACGCGTGTTTCATCACAAGTTCGACTGCATGTGCTACTGGAATAGGCTTTCTGATTTCAACCACATTTTTCACTCACTTTCTTCTGTTATACTTAAGAGCAGATCGGTACTCTATTTTGAAAGGACTGACTTCCATGTCTAAACTAACTCATTTTAATGAACAAGGACGCGCAAAAATGGTCGATGTCTCTGAAAAAACTGAAACAGTGCGAACAGCTATTGCAAAATCCTCGATAATCGTCAATGAAACCATACACGAACAAATTACAGAAGGTACAAATAAGAAAGGCGATGTGTTCGCTGTCGCTCAAGTCGCTGCAATTATGGCAGCCAAAAGTACATCCTCAATCATCCCGATGTGTCATCCAATCCCTCTAACTGGTGTTGATGTCCGTTTCGATTGGTTAGTTGATGAGACAACCGCCCATTTCGAAGTACAAATACAAGCTGAAGTAAAGACAAAAGGGGTTACCGGTGTTGAAATGGAAGCTCTCACAGCCGCATCTGCTGCCGCTCTAACCATTTACGATATGTGTAAAGCAGCTGGTAAAGAAATGGTGATTGGACCTACAATGCTCCTTCGCAAAACAGGTGGAAAAAACGGTGATTTTGATCGCACGGAACAGTAATTAAATTCTAACGTATTAATCATCCAAGTGTTTCGTGATTTCATGCACGACATGGTGGAGTTCTGGTAGGACAAGTTTGTCCATTAGGAGCTCCACTGCTTTCACTGATCCAGGTAACATAAAAACTACTTTGTCTTTTATGACTCCGGCATTTGCCCGGCTTAAAAGTGATTTAGATCCAACATCCTCATAACTAATCATTCGGGCCAACTCTCCAAAGCCATCGATTTCCTTCGTGAAATATGGTTTCAACGTTTCAGGTGTTACGTCACGAAAACCAATACCTGTTCCGCCTGTCGTAATGATTCCATGAATGTCCGGATTTCGTAACCATTTCTCAACGATCGACTCAATTGCCATCCTGTCATCTTGACAGATCCACGTTTCAAAGATTTTATGGCCCGCTTTTTCAAGTTTTTGGCGAACGGTCCACCCACCGCGATCATTGGAAATGGTTCGTGTATCACTTGTTGTGAGAACGCAGAATACTAATTGTTTTTGTGTGTTTAGTTCATGTGTATCCGACAATCCAATTCCTCCTTACCCAAAGAACTGATGATATAATTTACGGCCTTTTTTTAAATCTTTTAATCCATGGATGAGCAATCGTCCGTTACTAAATAAGATGCACCGAAACGATTCAACTGTAAATTCTACAAAAAATGGTGTCACTTTATATTTTGCGCCAAGACGTATTGCAACAGCTTCACCGTCTGCGATTGTCAGTTTACGACTCGCTTCCGGTATCACTTGAACGGTAGCACGGCCACATAAAATGGCATAACCCGTTCCCTCAGTTTCAACCAGAGCTGGATACAGCGGATTTGGACCACATGTTTCACATTCCGCATTTTTCATACGGGAAATACCCGCTTCTACATGCGTACTATTCCAAACGTCAAAATGGAAGAGTTTTTTCCGCATCGCATCCTTATTTCCTGTTAGCCATTTGAGTGCCTCGGCACTTTGATGAGCAGCGGTAATTTGTACAGCTGGCGCGATGATACCTGTTGTATCACATGTTTCGTTTACTGCTGGTAAAACCGGAAGCAAACACCTAAAACAAGCGGACTCACCGGGTATGAACGGAAAAACGGTTCCTGAACTCCCTACACAAGCGCCGTAAATCCAAGGAATTCCTCGTTTCCAAGCGATATCATTCATTAACAAACGCGTCTCAAAATTATCTGTTGCATCTAAAATAATTTGAGCGTCCTTTGTAATTTCTTCTATAAGAGGTCCGTCGATATGATTGAGCACCGCAGTAATCTCAACGTCTTGCCTAATTTTTTTAAGTCTCTTTTCGGCGGCGATTACTTTGGGAATTCCTTCAAGTGCATCCTTTTCAGTAAACAACTGTTGCCTTTGCAAATTACTCGATTCAACATAATCCCGGTCCGCAATCGTTAGTTTTCCAATTCCAGCACGCACAAGGGTTTCTGTGATTGCGGATCCTAGTGCTCCGCATCCAATTACAACTGCATGAGCAGTACTTAGTTGTGCCTGTCCCGAGTTTCCAATCGGTTTAAATAATGTCTGTCTTGAAAAGCGATTTTCCATCGGACTGCACCCTTTCTATAGCAAAATTAAAAGCGGGACTCTATCCACGATGAGGTGCCCTAACGAATTTACTTAAACATACTCAAAACTATTCAACTTTTTTATGCAGGAACTATTTCTGCTAGAAATCTAATAGTTTTTTTCGAAGAGCATATTCCACAAGTTCAGGCCTATTTTTCAATTTCAATTTTTCCATAATCTTTGCTTTATGTGCTTCTACTGTTTTCACGGAAATAAATAGTTTCTCAGCAATTTCTTTATTTCCATATCCTTTTGCAGCAAGTGGTAGTACTTCAATTTCTCGTTTCGTCAAAATTTTAAAAGGATCGTCTTCCAATATAGATGTATCGTATTTAATAAATTCACGAACAAGTGAAGTTGCCATCGAAGGATGGATATACGTATCTCCGGCATATACCGTTCGGATCGCCATCAACAACTCTCCGTCTGGAGCATTTTTAAGGACATAACCAGAAGCCCCATTTTTTAATACATGATACAAATACTCTTCATCATCATGCATTGTTAGAATCAAAACTTTCGTTTCTGGAAAGTCTTCTGAAATTTTCCCCGTTGCAATCAATCCGCTTTCTCCGGGCGGCATACTGAGATCCATAATTAATATATCGGGACTATGCTTTGCAACTAAGGCATAAGCTTCCAAACCATCCGCAGCTGTTGCAACAACTTCCATATCATCTTGAAAGTTTAATATATGCATAAACCCGCTACGAACAACCGCATGATCATCCGCAATAATTATTCTCATTTAGCATCCTCCTTTTGAACATCTATCGGCAGTGGAATCGCTAAACTTACGACAGTACCTTTTCCAATATCCGTTTGAATTGCTAGTTGACCTGTCGCAAGATCCGCACGTTCCCTCATCCCGTAAAGACCCAAGCCCGTTCCCTTTGGATTAATATCGTTTAAATCGAAGCCGACTCCATTATCCGACACGATCAATTCAAGATTTCCATCTCTCTCAAAAAGTCGAACAGATATTTCATCAACACCAGCATATTTCAGTGCATTAAAGACAGCTTCTTGGCAAATTCGATAAACTACTGTTTCAATTTCACCATCGTATCTTTTAGCAGATAGTTCTGCTGTAAACTGAATTACGAATCCATAATTTTTTTCCATCCATTTAAAATGAGTTCGAAAAGCAGCTTCAAGTCCGAGGTCATCTAACGTTGCCGGCCTTAACTCAACGGACATGTGGCGAATATCATCCAACAAACGCATTATAGAGCCTTCCGTTTGCTGTACTTTTTTAAGAACTTCCACATTTATATCCATATATTTAAGCACTCGCAGATCTACAAGAGTACTGAGCATTTCTTGTGCCACTCCGTCGTGAAGTTCTCTTGATATACGTTTCCGCTCATCTTCTTGAGCTTTAATCACATTTTTTACCATCGTTTGATGATTCAATGTCTCTTGTGTTTTATATTGCTTAGTTAGATCTCGTAACATTAAAACGGATATCTGATTTTCATTGTCTATTGTTTGAAAACTTGCAGCATATGGAACAATGCCTTTACCTACTGTATCTAAATATACTTGAAATGAACTAAAATCATCTTGTGGACGAACAAGATAGCATGATCGACAGGTTTGAAGTTCTTTATCGTTCGTATATCCTTTACAAGCCATGCAAATTGCATCTTTATTGCCCAAAATCATCTGATTCAATACTGCTGGACTTAAAATCTTTTCTGCCGAAGGATTCATGGAAACCACTTTTCCATTTCCATCAAAAAAGAAGATGGACTCAGATGAATTGTCGTACATTTTCATTAACAAGTCTGTCAATTGAACACTTCCGATTGGCATCAATGTTTCACCATCTCCTTATTGTAAAACGGACCAAATCTCGGTCCAATTTCAATATTCAGTCTTTCGAATTCTTCACATGTCATTCTTTTCTCTTCACGGTATCCCACTAACAGGACTCCTTTTACACGATTGTATTTATACAGCGGTATTGCACCAAAGCTTTTTATGTTTTCCGCTACAACGATTGGATACGTAAATAAGTCGCTTTTTCCATACAGTTCTTCAACTTCTTGAACAAGCATTGCTTTTCCCGTCTTAAAAACTGTTCCGGCGACACCTTTGCCAGACTGCAACGTTACTTTTTTATATCGATTACTAATATTTCCTACACTGTACTCCCACTTTAAAGAAAATTGATTTTCCGCAGGTTGGACAAGTGCCAATCCTACAAAGTCGAATCCAAAATATTCTTTAAGTTGTTCTAATTTATGTTGATAATTGAATTTCATTTCTTCATTCATAATATTCTCCTAATTAATCAGTCTGGACGTTCCGTTCTATATAGGATATAGCTTCTACCAACATAATTCAATGGTACACAACACACATGAACGAGTATTGTAAACAGTCACATCGCTAAAATTAAGAAACCTGAGTCTACGTGAAGTAGAAATTCAAGCGGAACACCCGTCTTATATGCACCATTTGGTCTGAATATAAGATTCATACTCGGATGATCCCCTGTTTCCAATCTGCAGATTTATCTTTACTAAAATATTCATGAGAACCCTTTCCAAAAGTACATATAAAAGAGGCGTACACGATGTAATTCGTGTACGCCTTTCATGTGCAAATCTATTTAAACAGTAAATAAAATGATTAAGATAGTTTAAATCGTTCTACAACATCTTGCAGTTCCCCTGCTATTTTATTCATTTGAGTTGTAGAATCAGCGACTTTTTCTAGTTCCGCTTGCTGTGAAGCAGATGATGCACTTACTTGTTCAGCAGATGCAGCAGTTTCTTCAGATACTGCGGAAACGCTTTGAATCGCTAACATCGCTTGATCTTTTTGTTCCATCATTTCGGATAACTCCATAGAAAGCTCTGATATCGATGTTGAAATCTGTTCTGTCAGTTCTGCATTTCTAATAAACGACGCTTCAGTGCCTGAAACAGACTCGTTTTGACCAATCATCAACTCAACGTTCATATTAATAACGGATACCGTTTCCTGAGATTCAATTAATATTTCTTGAACAGTTTTCTGAATGACTTGTGTTTCATTGCTGGATTGTTCAGCAAGTTTTCTAACCTCTTCAGCAACTACCGCAAATCCTTTTCCGTGTTCACCAGCCCTTGCAGCTTCAATACTCGCATTTAAAGCAAGTAAATTTGTTTGAGCTGTAATTGCCTGAATTGAAGTGATCACTTGATTGATCGACGATATCTTTCCTGTCAATACGTCGATTTGTTGCTGAACGCGTTCATTCATTTGATTTGCTGAGGCATTATGTTCTCGTAATTTATTAATTTCTTTCATTCCTGTTTCTGTAGAACCTAATGTACGTGTCGATAAAACATTCATACTTTCAGAGAGGGCAGATAGTTGATCCATTTTATCCGCCAATACAATGATTCGATGACTCGTTTCTTCTGTATCTTCTGACTGTTTGGCCGCACCATGCGCAATCTCATCGGTTGCCACTGAAACTTCTTGACTTGCCGCAACGACTTCTTCAAAAACTTGATGGACATGATTAGATGATTCATTCAATCGAGTAGATGAATCCATAACGATTTGAATGGCCTCATTCGTTTTTTTAATCATATCGTTATAAGCAAAAGCCACTGCTCCTATTTCATCATTCCGAATGTATTTATCATCGACATATACCGTCAAATCCCCTGCAGCTGCTGTTTCTATAGAACCTTTCAAATGCACAAGCGGTTTCATCTGTCTGAAGATAAACCCTCCTGTAACAATCGCCATCAGCACTACAATGACAACACCCGAGATAATCGTAAATACTAAAATCTGAGTGAAAGTCTCTAGTATGACTGATCTAGGTGTTACCGTTTGAACCGACCATATGTCACTGATGCCTTCTAAGACTATGGGTGAAAAGGAATTAAAAGCATCTTCATTAAAACTTTTCGAATCTACATATAAAGTTGATGATTTACCCGTATCCAGATCTGCCTTTACTGATGACCAGTCAATGGCATCCTTCATGTTCGTTCCATTCATCTCTTCTTTTAAACTATTCGCAGTAAGAAAACCAGCATTTGTAATAATTGAAGCATACCCACCATCAGGCTCAATTGTATTTACCAATTCATTCAGAAAGTCGATTGATATATCTGTTGTTAAAAGACCAAAAAAGTCTCCTGATTCCGTTAGTAAAGGAACGGAAATCGTTGTCATCATAACTGAACTTCCGCCAGCATTATAAAGATACGGTTCTGTCAATACGGACCGTTTTTCATTTTTCGGCATTTGGTACCAATCACTTGAATCTATTTCAGTTAAGGCTTCTAGTTTAATTTTCTCATCTTCTTTGTAAAGATAGGGAATAAATCGTCCCTGATTGTCGATCAAACTGTTTGCAACAGCATCTTCTTTAATGAACGAGTCTTTTTCAATTAAAGCAGCCATTCCCGTCGCATCACTACTGTTCTGCAAATTTTTCTCGATGATACTCGTAATCACTTCTGATGTTAGAGTACCTTTTGAGTGCAACATTTCAAGAGTATGCTTTGTAGTGTTCAGCATATTGTTCGTTTTTTCAAAACGTATGCTCAAAACGGAAGCGTTTTTCATGGAATTCTCAATTGCAAATTCTTCTGCATCTGCAATACTTTGTTTGTGCAAAATCGTACTAGTAACTGCGGTATAGATTAAAAACAGCACTAAAAAAAGGCCAATGATTAGGCCTGATAACTTCCAAGCAATACTCTTTGTTTTTTTCATTCAATAAACACTCCAATACATTTTTTATCCAATAGTACTAGTATCGGCTTAAATTAAGAAATAATAAATGATAACTAGCTTTTTCACAATCATTTATGTAAAATGCATCAAAAACGGACACACTTTCCAATTTAGAGACTGTTTCAGGGCAGGTTGTCGCGATTGCGGGGACAAAATACGTGATTGAGAGGACAACCTTGGGGATTCGGAGGACATTATGTGCTATTGAGAGGACATACTTGGTTTCAGGGGACATCCCTTGCGTTTGAGCGGACAACCTTAGGGATTCGGAGGACATTATGTGCTATTGAGAGGAGATCTTTGGTTTCAGCGGACAACCTTGAGGATTCGGAGGACATTATGTGCTATTGAGAGGACATAATTGGTTTCAGCGGACATCCCTTGCGTTTGAGCGGACTTTCTTTCATTTCAAAACACAAAAAGCCACTTCGCCGTGTGAAGTGGCTTTTTATTACATGAATGGTTTTCCTGATGGCCAGTGGTATCTTGTGGAGACGGAATTCCCGGTTTTATTAAGATGAAGTGTCTTTAGTGCATAGTACGCATCGTCTTTGTTATTTAATTGTAGAAACTCTCTGCATTCTCGATTTGAAATCGAATCATTGACTAAGATGAACCAATCTTTTAACGACTCTTGATAGTTGTTTGGTTCAATTAATCCGCAACTAGTACATTGGCGTTGTTTATGACTTTTGTATATCATCGAATTAAAGCAATTCGGGCAGAGTTGCCCCCTCTTTAAATCAGTAGGGTCGATATCGTAATGTCTACACAAAGGAAAGGGGTTGAATACGACTTTGCTTTGTTTAATCACATTACTTATTTCACTCAGTTGATTTTGACTGTAGATTACAGGAAGTTTCGCCATTTCATTTAATAGAATAGGCAGTCCCTTTCTATAAATTATTGGCGCATTTTCCGGCGCTTCTTTTACTCTTCCGCTCTTACTTGAAATTATTACGCGGCCCAAAATATCGACATTTATTCCTCTTTTCGCCAGCCAGACCTGCAGGACATATATATGCGTTTTAAGCTGGTCTAATGGACAATCCATTATAGTCTCTTCGCCTGTTGAAAGTGTTTGTTCTAGCTGATTCGGATTCGTAGTGAAATGAAGATTGCCGGCTATATTTTTCACGTCCAAAATCAAGAGAAATCGATCGGATAGGATGAGGGTGTCAATTTGAAATGAATTTCCAGGGGTAAGGGTTAGATGAATATCGGTGAGAACTATCAATGATATGGGGACCTCAAGTGATTCAAGGTATCGATCGATATATCGTTCTCCAGAGAAACCTGCTTGCACATTGTAAAGTTGCTTTTGTAGCGAATTCGTCTTGGATTGATTCGAATTCAGACGCGCTATAAGCCTAGGTAATGATTGCAATAGTTCTGGTTCTTTTCTTTGGATTTTTTTAATAAACAACCACTCTCTTTCCGAATTATTAGTCATTTCACTATTAATATAGCAAGTCCCGCATCGGAAAACAAGACTTATTGCCACTTTTGTAATTTGGTGCTGCTTATTTGGAAGTCATTGCTGATTGCGCGGACATAATCCGGCATTCAGAGGACATCACAGAAGTTTGAGTGGACATCACACAATTCAGAGGACATCCTTCACCATTGCGCGGACATAATCCGGCATTCAGAGGACATCACAGAAGTTTGAGCGGACATCACACAATTCAGCGGACATCTTTCACCATTGCACGGACATAATCCGGCATTCAGAGGACATCACAGAAGTTTGAGCGGACATCACACAATTCAGAGGACATCTTTCACCATTGCGCGGACATAATCCGGCATTGAGAGGACATCACAGACAATCCAACGTGCAAAGAAAAATTCCTCATAAAAAAACACGTACAGCCTAAGGCCATACCTGTTTCTTCATCTTATAGATCATCGAATCCGTTCAAGTCACTTGTTTTCACATATTGTCTTGAAGCCTGTTCAAAGAAGTCTGTTTTTGTATCATCGAAGCTGTCGACATAGGCTTTAATCCATCTCATCGGATTGTCCGTGAACTCTGGATAGATTTCGCTCAGTCCAAGCATTCTCAACATTTTATTCGCACGGTATTTAATATAGCCGTGCATTTCTTCCAATTCAATGCCTTCTATATCTGCGAGAACGTAGTTACTCCAAGCCTTTTCTTGTTCAACAGAATGACGGAATTGGTCGTAAATCCATTCTGTGAATTCTTCAGTGTTGTAGTCAGGATTCTCTGCAAGGGCTGCGCGGAAAATATCGCTCATTGCTTTCCCGTGTTGCAACTCATCTCGGTTGATATAGGAAACCATTGTAGACGTTCCAACCATTTTTTGATTGCGTGCTAAATTATAGAAGAACGCGAAACCACTATAGAAAAACAATCCTTCTAAAAGGGTCGTATAAACCATTGCCTTTAAAGCTGTTTCAATAGTAGGTTGCTCTGCAAATTCATTGTACACACTTACAATGCGTTCATTTCTACGCATCAACACATCATCTGTGCGTCCCATTTCGAATGCTTTGATCTGCTTATCCAATGTCGTTACCGACGAAAGTACATAAGCATAACTGTGATTATGCTCGCTTTCTTGGTCTGCAATTGTTGCCATAATGGATTTTACAGATGGATCTGTTGTGTAATCCGATAATTTTGCAGCGATATCTGTTTGTGGACCATCTAGTGTCGCAAGTAATCCAATGATTTTCAAGAAAGCATCTTGCTCACGCTCTGTTAATCTAGAAAATTGTTTCACATCTTGTGTCATGTCCACTTCATTTGCCGTCCAAAAAAGAGAACGAATTTGTTGACGTAATTTATAAAAATGCGGATGTGCAAGGTCGTTCCAATTGAGGATACCACTTGCTTTACCACCGAAAATCGCTGTTGATTTATTCGGATTCGCTGGTTCTAGTACTTTTACTTTTGTAAGTATTGCCAATGTGTAACTACCCCTTCCGCCCAATTGATTGCTTTAACTTCTTGTTCTCCACGTGGGCTTTGTTCTATTAAAAGTGGTGGGAACTGTGACTCATAAAAACGTGCAAGTTTGACTGTTGCAAGACAAAACAATTCGTCGCCGCCAAACTGTGTATCCCCTGTTCCAAAAACGTAAACGTTCGGAGGTTTATAGCCGAGTTCAGCCACAAAATCCTTCACTTCATCCGGAGTTGAACCTTTTTCCCATGTAAAAGAACCGAGCAACATGGCCCCATAATCACTAGGATTTGGAACGGCCACGCCGCCACCGATTCGATAAGTTGTAAAGGGTACGTTCATCTTCGTAAATGTTTCTTCAATAATCTCCGCGACTTCTTTTGTATTCCCACTCCATGACGCATAGACGATTAAGAATGACACCATTCACACTCTTCGATATCCGTCGCACTTGAACGTGTGTAATACGTTGTTTTCATGCCTGATTTCCAAGCTTGTACATGTAAATCAAGCAATACAGAAGCGCGGATTGTATTTGGTACGTATATGTTGAATGAAATTCCTTGGTCAATATGACGCTGTCTTGCTGCGTTTTGTTTGATCGACCAACGTTGGTCTACTATATAAGCGGAACGACGATAAATATCATACGTATTATGATTTAAATCAGGTGCCACGACTGGTAATTTAAAGTCTTTCTTTTCTTCATGGAAAAACGGCTTAAAGACAGGGTCAATTGAAGCTGTTGAGCCTGCAATGACTGAAGTCGAACTGTTCGGTGCAACAGCCATTAAATAGCCATTACGCATACCGTTTGTCGCAACGTCTTTCCGAAGTTCATTCCACTCATTTGAGTCGTATCCTTTTAGGTCGAAATAATCGCCAGACTGCCAATCTGATCCTTCAAACAACGGATATGAACCTTTCTCTTTCGAAAGTTCCATCGATGCAGAAATCGTTAAGTAAGCAATCTTCTCATATAATGTATCTGCGAAATCAACCGCTTCATCGGATTCCCACTGAATATTCTTCAAAGCAAGTAGGTGATGCCAACCGAATGTGCCAAGACCAATCCCGCGGTAACGAGAATTTGTACGTTGTGCTTGAACAACTGGTATTTTATTCAAATCGATGACATTATCCAACATGCGTACTTGGATTTTAATCAATCTTTCCAGTACATCCGCAGGCACAGCTTTCCCTAAATTGATTGAAGATAAGTTACATACAACGAAATCACCTGGTTTTGAACGTGTTACGACAACATCATCTTCGAGTGTCACGGATTCAAACTCAGTTGCACTCATATTTTGTGTGATTTCTGTACAAAGATTACTAGAGTAAATCATACCTTCATGCTTGTTTGCATTCGCACGGTTTACTTCGTCACGATAAAACATGAACGGCACGCCTGTTTCGAGTTGACTGCGTAAAATACGCTTCATTAAATCGATTGCAGGTACAGTTTCGCGGCTTAGTTCAGGATTGTTCACACATGCTGCGTATTTCTCGCGGAAAGATCCAGAACCCCGTTTTTCATCATAGGCATCTTCAAGTGAAAAGCCCATTACTTGGCGAACTTCATGTGGATCAAACATATGCCAATCGCTCCGTGCTTCAATTGCTTCCATATATAAGTCCGGTAAACAAACGCCCGTGAATATATCATGCGCACGCATACGATCGTCACCATTGTTTAATTTCAAATCTAAGAACGTAAAAATGTCTTTATGGAAAACATCTAAATAGACAGCTATCGCACCTTGACGTTGTCCAAGCTGATCGACACTTACTGCTGTATTATTTAATTGCTTAATCCACGGAAGTACACCACTTGAAGCGCCTTTAAATCCACGAATAGCAGCTCCACGGCTACGTACTTTCCCCATATAAACGCCGATTCCGCCGCCGTATTTTGATAAGTTTGCAATGTCCGTATTGCTGTCGTAAATCCCTTGAAGAGAGTCGTCCACTGTATCGATAAAGCAACTTGACAGCTGGCCATGTGGCTTACCCGCGTTCGACAATGTCGGCGTTGCGACAGTCATATACAAATTACTCATCGCCCAGTAAGCTTCTCCTACTTTTTCAAGACGGGTTTCTGTTTCGTCTTGCATTAGCGTCATCGCAATAACGAGCCAGCGTTCTTGAGGAAGCTCTACAGCCTTTTTATCGAAATCCACAGCAACATAACGGTCCATAAATGTTTTTAAGCCGATGTATGTAAAGAGCTTGTCCCGTTCAGGTTTGATGAATTCCCCAATTTCCCGCAGTTCTTCTACTGTATACTTTTCTGTTAGAACTGGTGTGTATAACCCTTTTTCTACAAGGTTTTTCACATGTTCTGCAAAGTTTTCGTATAATTTTTCATTACGTTGTTTTTTTTCATGGAAATAAACTTCATGGAGATGAATTCGAGCTGCGACGAATGTCCAATACGTTTCGTCTTCAGCTACATAGCTAATCGTTTCAAGAACCATTGATTTCGCCCACTCAGCAATCGATGCATTCGGATGTCTTTCTCTCCATCTTTCACTCGCCTTCAGTAAAGGGGCTATTTTATCCGCTCCAAATTCAGCTTGTAATTCATTTAGAAGTTTTTCAATACTTGTTGGTTTGATTTGAGTTGTCATTATTAATCGTCTCCTTTTTATGTACATGAATAAAGAGCATTATGTCTGCTACTTCGGCAGAGAGCTCGCTCATTAGGTTGATTCAGAGAAAGCAGATTCGATTCATTTACATGCTAATAGTAGCGTAAACAAAAAACCGCATGCTTCCACCTCTTAACCCCCGAAGAAATTATGTATTGTCAATAATTGTCGTTATACTCTGTCCGTCACACCACTTGTCTATACGAAACTATTTTCTTAGACTCTGTGATTCAATCTATATGATTCAACTCGTTTTTACAAACAATTCGTTTCGATCACTTTCGCAGCCAACACTATATGTTGTACCTGTCTTCATATACATACCCTAACATGTTGTGTTCTAATCGTAAATAGGCAAAAAGTTATCCTCTACACGAATGAACAACTTGTCAACATATCCACAATGCATTCTCCACAATCCGACCACAGTCTTCAGCGAGCTTTTTAGCGAAGAAAGGCAAAGTTATTCACAATCTATTAAATTAAAAAAAGTCTTCTCATTCCATAAAATCATGGAATGAGAAGACTTTTTTGTGACCGCATGAATCAAATACGACAATTCATCAATATACAATTATTAAAGCTGTTTTTCACTATGCGTTGTGTTTTCATCTTCCCAGCATTCAGCACCTTTTAGTCCAGGAATCGAACTTGCCTTAAACACCGGATTTATCCCCTTACGCCGTTGAACTGTAAAATCATCAAGCACACTAAATGCCACTTTTCCAAGTAAGAAAATAATTGTTAAATTCAATATGGCCATTACTCCCATAAATAAGTCTGCCATATCCCAAACAAGACTAACTTTTGCTATCGCGCCAAACATTACCATGCCGAGAACGGCTATACGGTATAACCACATCCAAGATTTATGCGCTTTGATAAATTCTATATTCGTCTCACCGTAGTAATAATTTCCAATGATTGAACTGAATCCGAAAAATGTAATTGCAATTGCTATAAAATAAGGTGCCCATGAACCTACATGAAAAGCCATCGATGCTTGCGTTAAAATAATTCCGCTTTGTTCACCTGTATCATAAAGACCGGCCAGTAAAATAATAAATGCCGTTGCTGAACAAATAACGATTGTGTCGAAAAACACACCTAAACTTTGAACAAGACCTTGCTTCGCAGGGTGTGAAACATTTGCAGTTGCAGCGGCATTAGGTACACTACCCATCCCTGCTTCGTTCGAAAACAACCCACGACGAACACCTTGCATCAATGCTGCACCAATACCACCGCCGACCATTTCCTTTATTCCAAAAGCATGTTCAAAAATCAAAGCAATAATGCCGGGTATTTCTGTAATATTAATAATAACTACGAAAAGAGCAATACCAATATAAAATGTTGCCATAATCGGAACGATAAATTGAGTTACTTTAACAATCCGTTTTATACCTCCAAAAACGATTAACGCTGTCAGCAATACCAAGCCTATCCCGACAATCCAATCACTTAAACCAAATACATCCATAAAAGATTGACTAATTGTATTCGATTGCACTGCGTTAAATATAAACCCAAAGCTAAGTGTCAATAAGATCGCGAACACAACACCTAGTTTTCGATAACCAAGCGCTTTCTCCATGTAATACGCAGGACCCCCACGGAACGTATCTCCGTCGCGCACTTTGTAAACTTGCGCCAGCGTACTTTCAACAAACGCCGTCGCCATACCAATAATCGCAATAATCCACATCCAGAAAATCGCTCCTGGTCCACCAACACCGATTGCCAGTGCAACACCTGTAACGTTTCCTGTCCCTACTCGAGAAGCCGCACTAATTGTGAATGCTTGGAACGGAGACACTCCATCGTTGCTGTCTTTTTTCTCGACAATTAAACGAAACATTTCTCCAAACAAACGGACTTGCACAAATTTCGTTCGAATTGTAAAGTAAACCCCGATTAGTAGAAGAAAACCAATCAATATGTACGTCCATATAAAATTATTCGCTGGACCAACGAGCCAATTTAAAGCGTCTAAAATCATCTCATTCTCACCTCATTCTTTCTAATACATTTCCTATACCCCAAATTTTGAGAAAAACATCAATTTCATGTCAACTACTCTGGAATATAAATATAAACATTTACACAGCAACAAGCAAATTCCATTCGGACAAATTAAGAAAACATTCTATTGGATAACTCATTTACCTTCTATAAGAATGCCCTAGATTTTCCCGAACAATAAAACCCCTATCTCCTCATCAAATTCCAAGGAAATAGGGGTTCGTTTTTATAAAGCAGCTTTCACTGTTTTTCGGTAGTAACCGACTGTCAAGAAAGCAAACACAAGGTATATCAATGCATATAATCCCATTGCAATCGAAGCTGGCACTATAACATCTGACATAAAGAGGAAACTCGCTGCCTTGGTGGCAAAAACGGAATGTAACAGGCCAATTGCAAGAGGTAGTCCAAAAACAAATACCTGCTTACGAATAATTCCCCGCATAATATCTTTCGCCGTAAACCCGAGCTGACGCAGTGTTGCGTAACTTTGTTTCTCCTGCTCCGCTTCGGTCATTTGCTTGAAGTACAAAATACTACCTGTTGAAATTAAGAAGACAAGACCTAAGAATCCAGCGATGAAGATTAGTAATCCGTTTGTCTGAATAGCGTTTTGATTGAGCGTATGATAATCCATACGGTATTCCGCGGGTACATCCCCTGCATATTTATCCTGCATGAAAATGGCAGATGCTTTTGCACGTTGGTCATCATCTAGCACTTGAAACGTCTCGATGACTAACGTCCAAACGCCGTCCTCCTCTGTTACGAAATGACCTTGTAACTCATCAAATGTCTCTTTGCTGACAACCATTTGACTACCGCCCAAATTTCGATTCATAACCCCGTCCTTTTCAACAGCAACCACTTGCATCGGAAGTTCTATATCATTTACCGTAATTGTCAGCGTGGCTGGAAACTCATCTGGCTTCGCTTCCAGAAACAAGTTTAAATCATAAGAAACAGCGCTGCCCTTTACGGGAATTTCCACGTCTTTTCCAGCTTCACGTAATTGTTCTGCCACATAAAATGACACACTCGGACGAACATTACGTTCACCCGACCAATAAGGGATGGAAACATCAAGGAATCCCCCTGAATCTAAAGCTTCAACAGATGCTCGTTTGAAGTCAATACCTGCAGCTTTCAGTTCTACAGCAAATTCATCAGATAATCCTTCCTCATTTAGATAGTTTGTAAATGTAAAATCGAAAGGCATCGACACCCGAGACGCTTTTTCAGATGAATAATAAAGTGAATATGCACCCGCAAGCATAGTAAGTGTCATCGCTGACAAAACGGTAATAACCGTCAGTGAATTGGCATTGCCTTTCATTCGATGCATAAGCGGGGCCAATGACAAGCTATTTTCCAAGCCCAGATGCCCCTGTTTTCTTGACCTTATTTGATAAAACAACCAATTAATCGTGACACGAAACACAAGAAATGTTCCGAATATCGTTGACGTAAGCACAACTAACATATTAAAGAGGAGCCATTCATTCATCATATCTCCAGATAACCAATAACCGAATCCAATAAGACCTATTCCTAGAAGAGCCAACGCGGCCGATACAAACGTTTTAGGCTTTTTCGGTTGCTCTCCCTTTTTATCAGCATTGAATAAACCGAGGAGTGAGCTCCTGTAGACAGTAAACAACATTTGCATAGATGTAAGTGCAATAACTGCTATGAATACGACGATTGTTTGAACGACCGCTACGAGTGAAAACGACAATGTAATAAAGCCCTCATGTCCTACGAGCTTCATAAGTAAGAGTAAAAACAGACGGGATACGAGCATGCCCGCACCAATTCCGACTACAAGTGCGCCCGCGCTTAATAGTACATTTTCGATAATGAAAAGACGCGCAACTTTACGTTTCGGTAACCCAATCAATTGATACAAACCAATTTCCCTGCTTCGCCTTTTCAAAAAGATTGCGTTTGCGTACACAACAAAAATCCCTGCTATAACGATTAAAAGAATTCCTGCCACCTGAAATGCCGCACCCATAGATCCGCCTGACCTATCGCTCACAGACTGGTCATGTTGCAAGGTCGCAAACACAAAATAGAGTACTACACTAAAAATAAGCGCAAAGAAGTAGAGGTAATAATGTTTAATGTTCTTCCGCATACTGCGAATTACAAGGTCAAATAGTGTCAATGCCATCACCCCCGAGAATGCCTTGGACATTTAGAATGTCTTGGAAAAAGGCCTGCCTCGTTTTGCCGCCGCGATAGAGTTCCGAGTAGATATTACCATCTTTCAAGAAAACGACACGGCTGCAATAACTGGATGCAACTGCATCATGTGTCACCATCATAATCGTGACACCGCGCTTTTTGTTGACATCTTCCATCGTTCCTAAAAGGGATGACGCTGATTTTGAATCAAGAGCCCCGGTTGGTTCGTCCGCAAATACCATGCTTGGTTCATTTATAAGTGCACGCGCTGCCGATGTACGCTGTTTCTGTCCACCTGAAAGTTCATACGGGTACTTATGTGAGATATCCATGATCCCAAGAATCGTAGCGATCTCCGTGAACCGTGCTTCCGCTTCCTTCTTATTTACTTTTCCTAAAGAAATCGGAAGTAAAATGTTTTCCTTCGAAGTAAGTGTGTCTAGGAGATTATAATCTTGGAAGATGAAACCGAGCTTGTCGCGCCGGAATGCCGATAGTTCAGCATTTTTCATTCTTGATATATCAGATCCATCAATCAAAATCGCACCATCTGTGGCACGGTCAATCGTTGCTAAGACATTGAGTAAAGTCGTTTTTCCTGCTCCGGATGGCCCCATAATTCCAACGAACTCACCCTCTGCTACCCGAAGTTCAATTCCTTTCAATACTTCCTGCACATTTCCTCGTGCACCGAATGACTTTCTTACGTTTCTTGCATGCAACACCGTTTTATGTTTTTCCATCATGAAAGCCTCCCTGTTCTTTATCATGTCCTTATCGTACCGCGCATCGAAGCGCTGGTCGTTTGATTGTCATGACAAAAAGGGGTTTGAAAGTGACATTGTTGTCACTTTGCATGTGATGCAACCTAGAGTAAAGTCCTATTTCACAAATATATACTCGTAAATGTTGGATATAACCACTACAATCACTTTAACGTTTGATCAAATTCATTTTCCACAGAAAACATCATTTGCATTTCTGTTCCATTCCCAATTCCAGATTTTGCCGTAATCGATATACCCATCTTCTCCGAAACCATCTGAGCCAGATAAAGCCCAAGTCCTGTTGCAGCATTATGAATTCTTCCTGTACTTCCTGTGAAGCCTTTGTCAAAGATGCGTGGAAGATCATGCGCTTGAATGCCAGGTCCTTCATCTTGAATCGACAAAACAACATTTCCATTCGAATTCACACTTGAAACAATACCTATATCACTACCATTCGGACTGTATTTCACAGCATTTGTAAGCAATTGTCGAATGATGAACCGACACCATTTCACATCTGTAACAACTTCTCTGTCATCCCCTTCAAATTCAACTCCAATGTTCTTTTCCATACACCACGAACGAATCTCACGGATTTCTTCTCGAACAAGTTTTAGCACACTTGTTGTTTCTAAGATGAAGTCTGCTTCTAATGTCGTCAACCGTGATATGTAAAGTTGTTGGTCGATTAATAAATGGATGCGAAGCCATTCTTTTTCTATTTTCCACATAGAAGGGTCGTCCCGGTACGCTTCCATTGTGAGCTTCATAGCAGTTAGTGGAGCTTTTACTTCATGTACCCAAGCTGCTGTATAATCACTTTCCATCAAAATCATTTGTTGAATAGACCTAAGTTCCTTTGAAAATGTAACCGCTGATTGTTGCAGGATATTTTTTATAATTTCATCGCGTACAAACTTTGATTCCGGTACCATTTCATGCCAATCTTGTGGTGGTTCATCCGTGAATAACAACATTTTTTTTACGAACTTCATTTCCACATGATATCGCCATAAAACAAACAGCATGAAAATGAGAATAAGCAGCAGATTAAAATAGAGAATCGATGATGTCTCTACACTGATTCCTTGATCAAGCCAAATCACACCATTTGCCAATGCTAGTGAAATAATATAAAAGAGAATCCAACTTTTCACATCTCTAATATAAGAAACGAACATCTTTAGGACTCCTTTCTATACTATAATCGCGATATAACCTTGCCCCTTTTTCGTTACAATCGCCTCACCTAGTCCAATTTCTGCAAGTTTCTGACGCAATCTCGTCATATTCACGGTCAACGTATTGTCATTTACAAAACGCTCATCATCCCATAACTTTCGAATTAAATCATCACGGGAAACAATCCGATTACTCGATTCAACAAGAATCGTTAAGATGAAAAACTCATTTCTTGTCAGTTCCACTTCTTTACCGCCCGAACGAATCACGTTTCGCTTCATCTCGATGAATGCACCATTCCACTCGAGTACATCAGGTACTTCTTCCCCATATGCGTACGTCCTTCTTAAGAGCGCCTGTACTTTGGCGAGCAAAACGTCCATATGAAAGGGTTTTTGAATGTAATCATCCGCCCCCATATTCATCGCCATTATCATATCCATTGGATGATCTCTAGAAGATAAAAAAATAATTGGAACTTTTGATACCGCACGGATTTCGCGGCACCAATGAAATCCATCGTACACCGGTAGTTGAATATCAATTAGGACTAGATGTGGTTCTTCTTTAATAAATGAACCCATTACATCATGAAAATTTCCCGGGCCTTTCACTTCAAAAGCCCACTGCCCTAGATGTTCCTCTAATAATTCAAAAATTGATTGATCGTCTTCAATAATAAAAACGTTCATTTTCATTATAATTGCACATCCTATCTACAATGATTAAAATATATTCAAAACCCTTTGTGAATTCAACCTGCATATAGTTTCCTATAGGAACTTTCACACTACAAAAACCCACAAATTGGGTTTTTCATCTACAGAAAACTTGCAAGTGTGCTATACTGAAGGAGTCGAACAGTTATCCAACGGCTGTTGGATAGAGGGATGTTTGATTTTCACCATGGAAATCAATACCTACATCCCATTATTAAAAGGAGGTACACATGCTCAAATTTGAAAATGTAACTAAAACATTTGATCGCAATTTCAAAGCTGTAGACTCAGTTAGTTTTGAAATTGAAGAAGGTGAATTACTTGTCATAATCGGGCCAAGTGGTTCAGGTAAATCTACAACTATGAAAATGATCAATAAGGTTATTCCTCATACAAGTGGAAAGATTTCAATTAACGGCAAAGACATTAACAGCTACAATGTATCAGATCTCCGTAGAAATATCGGCTACGTTATTCAGCAAATCGGTCTTTTCCCCCATTATACCATTGAAAAAAACATCGCAATTGTACCACAACTAAAAGGTTGGACAAAGCAGGAAACTAAAGCTCGAGTGTACGAACTGCTTGAAATGGTTGGACTTGACCCCGAAATTTATGCTGGACGTTACCCAAAAGAATTGTCGGGCGGACAACAACAACGTATTGGAATCGCCAGGGCACTTTCTGCAAATCCAGATATCATCTTAATGGATGAACCCTTTAGCGCACTTGATCCAATTACACGTGGTCAGTTGCAAGAGGAATTAATTACACTCCATCAAAAACTCAAAAAAACAATTGTGTTTGTTACACATGATATGGATGAAGCTTTGAAAATGGGCGATCGCATAGCCATTATGAAAGACGGCCACTTACTTCAAATAGACACTCCCGAAAAACTTCTGCATGAACCAGCTCACGGCTTTGTTGAGGAATTTATTGGTAGACACCGGATTATTCAAAATCCTGGACTTATGCCAGTCACTGATATTTTATCAGAGTCTATCGTTACATCTCTTCCCACACTTTCTCCAGAAAGAGGAATCACTCTTATTCGTAAGAGTAAAACAACAAATCTTATAATTGCAGATGAAGATAAGAAACTTCTTGGAATTGTGTCTGCTTATGACTTAATAAAGAAGTTAGATGATATTAAAACTGTGTCTGAAATTATGACAAAGGCTGAACCTTATTTATTTGATTCGGCTACGGCAAAAGATGCGATTGTTATGATGGATCACACATCTATGGGAATGATTCCAGTTGTGGACAGAAATCATAAAATTATTGGACTTGTAACTCGAGGTTCTTTACTCTCCGCTATGTCTAGTCAATGGACAGAAATGGAGGATGATCAATATGAATGATTTAAATATATGGCAACAACTTATTGAACAATCTCAATTACGTTGGAGAGAAGTTCTTGAAGCTACCTCGATTCACATTCAACTTGTATTCTTCTCAATGATCATAGCTACGATTCTTGCTGTTGCACTCGGAATTCTTGTTACACGCGTACCTGCTCTTAAAACAGTAGTACTTGGTGGAACTGGAGTCTTGCAAACAATACCAAGTTTGGCTCTACTCGGTTTTATGATTCCAATTTTCGGTATTGGTGTAAAAACTGCAATCGCAGCTCTGTTTCTATATTCTTTACTACCTATTTTGCGAAACACATATACCGGTATTAAAGACGTCGATGCAGCAACAATTGAAGCTGCCCGAGGCATGGGAATGACCAGTATGCAAATTCTGTTTAAAGTCGAACTCCCACTTGCGATTCCAATCATAATGGCTGGAATACGAACTGCCGCTGTTATTAACGTTGGTAACGCAACGCTTGCAGCCTTCATAGGAGCAGGTGGACTTGGTGACTTTATATTCCTTGGTATTACGCGAGGAATTGACGGTTTAATCTTACTAGGCGCAATACCCGCTACTATTCTTGCGATAGGGCTCGAAACGTTTTTCAGTGGTGTTGAACGCTGGACAACTCCGAAAGGTTTGCGATAAGTATGAAAAAGAAACTTATTTTATTATTCCTGACAGTTCTAATGGCAAGTGCATTGTCAGGATGTATTTTTATAGAGAAAGACTCTCTAAGACTCGGTTCAAGGAACAACACAGAAAGTATTATTTTATCTCATATAATGGGACAACTTATTGAGAGTAAAACAGATATTGAAGTGCTTTACAAAGAAAATCTTGGAGGTTCTTCGGTCGTATGGAACGCAATGACGAACGATCATATCGATGTTATACCCGATTATACGGGAACGATTGTCGTTACGTATTATCATGAAGAACCAGGCACCGCAGAAGAAACATTAAAAATGACGAAAGAACTTGTTGATGGCGATGACATTGTTGCGTTTGACACATTCGGCTTTAATAATACGTACACGCTTGCATTAGATGAAGCAAAAGCCGAAGAGTTGAATATCGTTACTTTTAGTGATTTTGCAGAGCATTCCAAAGACTTTACGCTTGGAGCTGTATTTGAATTCATTGATAGACCCGATGGACTTCCCGGTTTCCAAAAAGAGTATAATCTAGATTTCAAAGACGTTAAAGGAATGGATCACGGTATGATGTACCGCTCGATTAGCGCGGGTGAAGTGGATATTATTAACTCATATACGACGGACGGTCAGCTTCAAATTTACGACCTACGAGTTCTTGAAGATGATAAAGAGTTCTTCCCTCCTTATCATGCACTTCCTCTCGTGCGAAAAGAGACTCTCGAGAAATACCCCGAGCTTGCTGAGCTTTTAGAATCTCTAGCTGGGAAGATTGATGAAGAGGCTATCCAAATCATGAACGGAAAAGTCGACAATGACGGCATGATTGTTGAAAGAGTCGCGAAAGAATTCCTTATTGAAATTGGATTAATAGAAGAATAAACACGGAAACGCACTTCTCAGCTAAATGAGAAGTGCGTTTTTTGATTTCAAATACAAATCGAATCAATATGATATTTTATTGTTTGCATAACTCGTTCACTATTTACGCGTACTGGTTCTAGCAGCGCATGCATGGCGATTCCATTTACGAGTGCATATAGCCGCTCGACTTCCAGTTCCACATCAAGGCCTGGTCTTAACAAACTGCTGGTTTCCAAATAACCAATGAGTTTCCAAACACTTTCATATACACCATCATCAGGCACATCTAACGAATCTTTTCGATGCTTTACATAGGCTATAAAAGCAAACCACACTTCCATTTCTGCAAGTGTTTCCTCATTTACTGGCACAATCTCTAGAAGGATAGCAATCACCATTTCCTTCGGTGGTAGATCACGTTTTGTAACAGCTACAATCCGAATCGTCGCTCTTTCTTGAACAAGCGCCATCGCATAAACAAGCAAATCATCTTGGGTTTTAAAATAGTAACGAAGCGCTCCAAGGGAAAGCCCCGCTTCTTCCGCAATATTTCGCACTGTCGCCCCTTCCATTCCTTTATCCAAAATGACTCGCCACATCGCCTCTGCAATGAGCTTTCGTCTTTCTTCATGTTTTACAATTTTAGGCATACGTTAAGTTTAGCAGAAAAACACCTGTTAGCAATTAATTAATACAGTTGTGCTAACTCGATTTTTTATGATATGATGCATTTAATAATACAACTGTATTAATTAGGAGGGTCTTATGAATTTCATTGCTTGGACAATTGTTGCATGTGAAATAAGTTTTTGGGTTGTGATTGCACTTGGGCTTGTCACGCGCTATATATTTAACAAAGAAAAACTAGGTTTTTTCTTTCTTGCATTAACACCTGTTGTCGACTTAATCCTTCTTATCGTTACTGGAGTTGATTTATATAACGGTGCAACTGCAACGACAGCACACTCCATCGCAGCTATTTATATCGGTGTTTCCATCGTTTTCGGAAAAAGTATGATTCGTTGGGCAGATGAACGATTTCTTTACTACATTAAAAAGCAGGGCCCTAAACCTGTTCGAAAAACGGGATTGGACTATGCTAATCATTCAATGAAGGGCTCTTTACAACATTTACTATCTTATATTATTGGTGCCGCACTTCTTGTACTAATGATTTACTTCATTGACACCCCGTCAAGAACCGCGGATCTATCTGCCACGTTAAAATTCTGGACTATCGTACTTGGTATCGACTTTTTCATTTCCATCACTTACTACATTTGGCCACGCACAGCAAAAAAAGGCTTATGAATCGCTTTCTCGAATATAGATTTATAACAAAAAAAGCCTTTCCAAGTTCATAATTGAACTAAGGAAAGACTTTTTAGTAACACTTGTTATTGAGCTGATATCGAAATAAACTTTCCTTGGTAGTAACCTAAAGCTTCTCCGTCATCATACTTAAAGTTCTTTACTTTCCCTACATATAAGACATGATCTCCACCGTCATATTCTGCCCATGGTTCACATTCTATGTATGCAAGAGATTCTTTCAAGCGATGACAATTCTCGCCCTCTTCCCACTCGAACGGCAACACTTCAGTAGTACGTCCTGCAAAATGCATTGCTGTATCTTCTTGAGTATCTTTTAATATATTTACAGTAAAATTATTCTTCTTCATATACTCAAACGACTTTATCTTCCGGTCTACCGATACAAGTACCAGTGGTGGATCGAGTGAAACGGAAGTTAGTGAATTCGCTGTAAATCCATGTTTTCCATCCTCTGTATCATATGTCACAACGGTTACCCCAGTTGCAAATTTACCCATGCAATTTCTAAATTCACGTGTATCCATCTTATATTCTCCTTTATTCAAATCTTTATTAAATTCTAATAGTCCAATTCCATCTTATCACTAATGCTTAAAGAGTGCTTTAAACCTGTTTCAGATCCTAACTAGCCTGTCTCTACGCGTTAAATAAAAAATTGGCTTACGTGTACTCTTATACTAAAAAAGCTCTGCACCGGGTTTCATCCGATGCAGAACTCGTATTACTTTTCAAACATATTTCGTATTAATGTTTCAAGTATTTGTGGCATTTCAACAAACGCACTATCTACTTGCAATCGTTCTGTCCGTTGGTGTGCATCTTTTCCAAATGGACCCACATTCAACACAGGTGCTTTAAGTTCTGCCATCTCAGCGAAAGGAATGCTGTACGTATTTCCCCAAACAGGTGTGTTTTGTTCAAATGCTACCCAGCCATTGCCTTCGTCTTCATAATTGACGTAACTGAGATCACAAATTCCATTGAAGTAATGGATTTGATCCAACTCTAGGTCGAATTTTTTCGCCTCGCTTTGAACCAATGCAATCGATTCCTTCACTAATGGATTATCTGATGTATTGACAGCGGGGTAATACGGTGGCGCATAGAAAATAACCGTTGCCGGTGCGAGCTCTTGACACTGTATCATCAAATTATCAACGATTTCAATACACATTTCGCGATCATCGGCTTCAACATTTTCAAGTACTGTAGTTTTCAATCGCTCAACTTCTTCGAGACCAAGCTTTTCAGTAGCGTATGTTAACAACTCTTCATAGCGAATCACACGAAGATCTCCTACACCATTCACTTGCTCTCTGTCACAAACTGCTTTATAAGCCGCATTGCATTCATCCATTGCTTCTTGTGCAACTTGTTCAAACAAATCCATCACTTCGTCTGCCGTACGTTTAAAGAGAAATACGTTATATAACGCAGCAGCCCGGTAAGGGGTTTGTGTTGAATATTGTGTTTTCAAATCTTTCTGCTGTAGCGAAACCGGTAAAGGTGTCGTTTCACCAAGATCTGATTCACTAAACAGTGGATTCCATTCCATCCGCTGCGTGAGGAATGAAGCGATATAATTAGCCGTAATCCCTCTCAGTGGCTCACCGACATGCGTTTCTTTTCCATAAAACAATGCAGACGGCATAATCTTACCGATTGTACCTGAATAAATGTATTCTTTATTGTCTTCAGGTCCTTGTGAAAACGAAGGTTCACCGTTCAAAAATAATTTATATGTAAGTCCGTGAATATCACGTAAACGAACAAGCTCAGTCACTGCAACACGCATACCAGCAGAGTTTACTTCCTCGTCCGGAACCGTTGTAAGTAAAAGATTAATAGGCCATTGTTCGATACTGGCTTTTTCAAGAAGTGATAAATGAAGGGTAAGTCCCATTTTCATATCCATCGTCCCACGGCCAAATAAATACTTTCCACTTTCAAGATCGATTCGAGCCGCTTCTGGAAGCTCATCCTTATGGTCCAACAATTTTCTTGTCAATTCTTCCGGATTAAAAGCAAGAGGTTCTAAAATGCCATACTCCTCAGTTTGAACTGTATCGAAATGACTGATGAGTACAATGGTTTCAGTCGCTTCTGGGTGTTTATATAATGCAGTAACGGTTTGTCTTCCCATACCTGCATCATGAAGTTCTAAATGATCCGGATTTTCTTGAAAATAAGAAAGACGTGTCAATTTCGCCTCCAATTTGGGTGCAAATGTAACTTCACCTTCCGTTAATGTACGGCTATCCCAACTTACGAGTTCGCATAGTAATGCACGAAGTTTTTCAGGTGTATTCCATAAGTAATTTGTCATAATAACGTCTCCTTTAAATTTAATACTTTAAACTTTTATAGTTGTTGTATAAACTTTTCTAATCGATCCATTCCCTCTACTAGAACAGGCATCGCATACGCATAAGACAGGCGTATATAACCTTCTCCATACACTGAAAACGCACTTCCTGGTACAGCGGCAACTCCGCCTTCTTTAAGAAGTTTTGTCGCGAAACTAAATGAATCTAGCCCGTACTTTTCAATAGAAGGAAAAATATAAAATGCTCCATTTGGTTTAATCGTATCCAGACCCATTCCTACCAGTCTTTCATAAACAAAATCACGACGCTTGATATACTCTTTATTCATTTCATCCGGTATATGTCTACAGTTATTTAAAGCTTCGATTCCCGCATATTGACTTGGTACAGAAGCGCATACAGAGTTATATAAATGGACTTTCACAATATGATTCATAATTTCTTCTGGCCCTAAAACGTATCCAATTCTCCAGCCCGTCATTGAATGTGATTTAGACAATCCATGAATTAAAAATAAACGGTCTCTTAAGCTTTCATATTGCGCAAATGATACATGTTCTCCAGAAAAAGTATTCTCGCTGTAGATTTCATCTGTTAAAACATAAATCGGATGTTCTTCAAGAACTTTTACGATTTCATCCATATGTTCCTTTTCAAGAGTTACACCTGTAGGATTAGATGGGAAATTAAAAAGGATTGCTTTTGTTTTAGAAGTAATGAGTGATTTGAGTCGTTCCGGTGATGGACGAAAACCTGTATCTGAAGTATCCATATAAACAACTTTCGCTCCACACAATTCAATAATTGGCTCATAACCAAGATAGAGCGGTGTTGGCAAGATAACTTCATCGCCAGGTGACAGTATTGTCCGGAAAGTTGAATCGATTGCTTCACTCGCGCCAGCTGTAATGACTATTTCGTTGACTGGGTTATATGTAAAACCATACTTGTCCGAAAAGAACGAAGAAACGGCTTGTCTAAGTTCTAGTAGGCCTGCGTTATGTGAATAGCCTGTTTGGTCGTTGTTAATTGCATCAATGCCTGCTTGTTTAACGGCTTCAGGCGTTGGAAAATCAGGTTGACCAATTGTTAAATTTACAGCATCCGGATAATCTACAAGTTGGTTCGAAAACGCTCGAATTCCAGGCACTTGTAACGCTTTAGCTCTTTCATTAATTGGTATCTTCATTTTATTCATCCTTTAAGAATCTTATTTACCTAATCGATTAGGTATATACGTAATCACTAACAAGCAATCATTGTGAGTGATTGCATTAGTGTAGAGTCTATTCAGTTTCTTTGCTTTTATAATAATACAAGAATCTTTCTTCGATATTCTTCAAATGAATCGTCATTTCCTTAGTAGCTAAATCGACATCTTTCAATTTTATCGCCTCAACAATTCGCTGGTGCTCTTCGTAAGCACCCTTTGCACTCATATGAACTGTATTGGATAACATTATAAATGCCCTATTTACTCCTGAATTCACTTGATGAATCATTTCTCTAATTTTACTATTCTCATTTTCCGAAGCCAAAATCAGGTGAAACTCTCTATCATAATCAATGAATTCTTGATAATCATCTTCTTTTATTGCATCCATTTGTCTATCGAGGTTTTCTTCTAACTCATGGATAAAAACCGGATCCTCCACAAAGACAACTTTTCCAATATTGTATATCTCAAGCACACTTCGCAGCTCCATAAAATCCAACGAATCCTCTTTTGTGAACGTAGCAACTGTCGCAGGCTTTCCTTTATTTAAAACAACAAGACCTTCAGCAGCCAGTCTTCTAATTGCTTCTCTTAGTGGTGTACGACTGACCCCTAAATCTGCTGCTAGTCTTTCTTCTGGAAGCTCTATTTCTGAAGCCAACTTACCAGACATAATTGCTGTTTTTAGTAAAGAATAGGCTTGCTCAGCCAATGATGCAGAAGCTTTAACTTTTTCCAACATTCCACCCCCTGTAAATCATATCTACGATTCAAAATAGGTACTTTATACAAGTCTTAGTATACTATCGCGATTAGTTGGACTTCATTATCACTGTGATTTTCAAAACCATGACTTTGACCTTTTTTAATTAAACATAAGTCTCCAGTTTTCACATTAACTCGTTCTTCGTTGTGATTAAGAAAAACACCCTCACCTTCCAATACATAATAGGCCTCCGCATCATCCGTATGTAGATGATAACCTATTGTAGAATGAGGATGAATAACCACTTTGGCAAATAGAGATAATCCATCTACTAAATCTTCTTTAGTAACATTTTCATGAATTTCAATACTTCCAATGCCTCCACGACAGTTAGGGATAACTACTTTATCTTTTGTGCCTTTAATCATAAGAACCCCTCCTTAATCAAACAGATTTGGAATAAATGTTGAAATTGCTGGGAATAAAATGATCATTACCACGACAACAGCAACAATTGCGATTACATGTAAAATGTACGGGAATGTATCTTCTATGCCCATATCTCTATCCGTAATGCTACATCCTGCGATTATAGATAATCCAACTGGTGGTGTAATATTTGCCAATGCAAAGTTCATAATAAGTACCATTCCAAAATGAATTGGATCGATTCCATATTGCAACGCAATCGGCATGAATATCGGACTTAGCAATATGATTAGAGAAGTAACCTCCGTTAATGTACCTAGAATAAATAAAACTAGGGATACAATTAATAAGAATTGCAACGGAGTACTTGCAAACTGTAAAAAGAATTTTGAAATCATTTCTGGAATTCTGTTGGCAGTTAGTACATAAGTAAATCCACTTGCAACGGAAATAATAATCAATATTGTTGCAGAAGTTGTTGCAGAAGTTATCATGATTTCTTTAAACTTCTTTAAAGTCAATTCTTTATAAAACATTGATAAAATGAAACCATATACAACTGCTATTACAGCAGCTTCTGTAGCAGTTACAAGTCCACTAAAAATACCACCTAAAATAAAGATAGGAGCCATTAATGGGAAGAACGCTTGTAAACATATCTTCAAAAATTCTGAACCAGTAGGCTTAGTTTGTTCTATTACTCCAAACCCTTTTTTCTTCGACATATAGGCTACATAGATACAGAGAACTACCGTTAATAAAATTCCCGGTAAAAAACCAGCAATGAATAATTTCCCGATAGATATGTTTGCTGTGATACCTAAGATAACCATCGTAATACTAGGAGGTATGATTAGCCCTAATACACCCGCGGGACCAATAATAGCCGCAATAAAAGAGTTACTGTATTTTTGCTCCTTCATTCTTGGAACAATTACAGATCCAACAGCATACGTAGTAGCTACTGTTGAGCCGGACACTGCACCAAAAAAGGCACTTGTTACAACTGCCGTCATTCCTAGCCCACCTGAAAACCTTCCAACTATAACATCAGCCAATGCCATCAGTCTCTTAGTTAGGCCACCTTTACCCATAATATTACCCGCTAAAATAAAGAGAGGTAATGCTAAATAGGAGAAGTTATTTACACCTGCAAACATTCTTTGAACCATTATTTCTAATGAAATATCACTGAAAAACAATACTCCCATTGAAACAATACCAATTGTAAATGCGATAGGCATCCCCAGAAATAGTAAAACGAAAAATAAGAGTAGAACTGCTATTATCATAATGTAACCTCTCCTTGTCTTGAATTAGAGGGATTAATCATATTTGCAAGTATAAAGTAGATTGAAAACAAGGAGCTAATCGGTATGACTCCATAAAATATTCCCATAGGCAACTGAAGTGCCGGAGATGTTGTCGACATAGTAGTCATCGTTAATTTAAATCCATAAACTACTAGCACACCAAAGAATACAATCATTAATATATGTATAAGAAAATCAATCTTTTTCTGCTTGTTTATGTTAACCAATCCTACAAAATAACGGACACCTAAATGCATTTTCTCGTAGATTGCTAAACTTGTACCAAGGAACGTTAACCAAACGATTAATAACCTTGCCAACTCTTCTGTTCCAGGTAATGAATATTTGATGAACCTTGAAAACACTTGAACAAATACAATAATTGTTAATCCTGTAATTGCGAGTACACATAATATTGATAAAAACGCTACAATACTCTTGGTCAATTTAGTTAACATGATATCCTCCTTTACACTCTTGACGATGGATAATAAAAGCAATAGCTAATAAAGTAAAATTTAGATGCGCTTTATATCGAAGAAGATAAATCTCCTTGTTTAAATAACATAATTCAAACAAGGAGATTCAACAATTACCAACCAGAAGCGTCTCTATAAATATCCATTAACTCTTTCCCGAACACATCTTTTTCCCACTCTTCATATACAGGCAACATTTTTTCACGGAAAGCATTTGTGTCTACATCATCGTTAACAAGCATTCCTTTGCTTTTCAGTTCTTCTATATATTCTAATTCCACTTCATCGTTCTTAACTTGAACCTCTTTTGAAATTCGCTCGGATTCCTCTAAAATGACCTTTTGGTCTTCAGAGGAAATTTTATCCCATGTACCATTATCTACAACCATCATGATCGTATTGTAAAAATGTCCTGTTAATGAAAGATACTTTTGAACCTCGTTAAACTTTGGTGCAACAATATTTGCTAAAGGATTTTCTTGAGCATCCAAAGCTCCTTGTTGCAATGCACCATAAACCTCACTAAACGCCATTGCAGTAGGTAGTGCATTTAACTCTTCAAATGCATCAATACGAAGTTTCGACTGAGCTACACGAATTTTTAAACCTTCTACATCTTCCGGTGTTACGATTGGTTTTTTATTGTTTGTAATATGTCTAAAACCCCACTCAACATAACCAATCTTTTTCATACCTTTTTCATCCATTACTTTTGCTAAATATTCACCGAATTCACCTTTATAAGCTTCACGAGCATGCTCAATATCTTTCCACATATAAGGTAAGTCTTCAATTGCCATTTTCATATCAAGAGATTGCATAGTACCAACCATAATTGCTGCTGATTCCATAGTTCCCAATTGAACTTGCTCCAACATTTCCGTTTCAGATCCTAATTGACTGTTTGGAAATACGTCTATTTCTACGCGACCTTCTGTTTTCTCGCTAATTTTTTCTGCCATATCGTTTATTAAATCCGAAGCCGGTGTTCCCTCTGACAATGCATGGCCAAGCTGCAATTTAACTTTTTCTTCGCCATCTTTTGAGTCTCCAGAACTAGAACACCCTGCCATTACAATTAAAAACAGAATTGAACCTATTAATGTATATGTAATTTTTTTCATAATTTATATTCCCCCTATTTTTAGTTGAATTCAAAAGATCAAAATAATATATTGCATGGTACCGCTTACAATCACTATTCTAATAATATCTTATATTTTCATTCTTCTAGCCTCCCGCTCAAGTGTATACTGTATACACCTCTGGTTTTTAGATTACAGTAGACAAAATTAATTGTCAACTCTTTTTTAATAGAATACTTCGATATGTTAAAAACAGCTTCCCTTCTATAAGAGTAGATTGTATTTAAGGTTTTTGCCCTGATTCCTTAATTGCACACATTTCCTTTCATTAGGCGATCCACAGTTTTCATCAAAAAAGCTCTGTGCGGGTTTTCATTCAGCACAGAGACCTTATTACTTTTTAAATACTTTTCGTAATAATGTTTCAATTAATTATCGTACGCATTTCATCAGTAAAAGTCATACAGTGGGACTCCTTATTTTTAGGAGTCTTTTCTCATTTAAAACATACTTTTTTTAAAAAAGCACAAACTGATTTACATAAAGCTGAAAATTTTCACTTCCTATATTAAAAAAGCCGTTTCAACTTTTGATGTTCAAACATAAGGTACATGTATATGCACAATTTCTGTAACTACTTTCATTTTTTCTATTTACAAATAAATCAAAATAAGTTATGCTGTTAAAAGTTGCACGAGGGAAACTTTTAGTTTATCTTAGAGATAGACTAATAACTATTCAATAATGATTTATATATAACGCACTGAAAGACCCCCCTAGCTTTTAATAGTCAAAAGTATTCGTTTGCTTAAAAAGTTGCACAAGGGAAACTCTTCTTAAAAAATAACACTAATTCAGGAGGCAAACAGAATGATCGATCCGATAAAAGTATCAAATGTAAGCGTGTCGTATGACGGTAACGAGGTTGTGACAGATGTGTCGTTTTCATTTGGGCCCGGGAAACTAATCGGTGTGCTTGGGCCGAACGGAGCGGGAAAATCAACCTTAATGAAAGCAATGCTTGGACTAATTCGTAAAGACAGCGGAGATGTCCGATTTGGAACAAAAAAAATTGATGAGATGCGTAAACGAATTGCCTATGTACCCCAGCGTTCGAATATCGATTGGAATTTCCCAATCATCGTAAAGGATACGGTACTCATTGGGACTTATCCAAAAACCGGACTGCTTAGACGTCCAAAAAAGGCAGATAAAGAATGGGCACTAGAATGTTTGAAATTAGTCGGTATGGAGGAATTTGCAAATCGTCAAATTGGCGAACTCTCAGGAGGCCAACAACAACGAGTGTTTCTTGCAAGAGCTCTTGCTCAAAAGGCGGATTATTTTTTCCTTGACGAACCGTTTGTTGGTATAGATGTGTCAAGCGAAGAAGTCATCATTAACATATTACGCAAATTAAAAAATGAAGGGAAAATTGTCTTTGTAGTACACCATGATTTATCAAAAGTAAAAACATATTTTGATGAACTCGTTCTTATTAATAAAGTATTAATAAGTGCAGGACCTGTCAGCACAGTGTTCCAATCAAACAACATGTCGAAAGCTTATGAAAGACAACTTACATTGGAAAGCTTGGAGGTTTCTATGTAATGGAATTTATTAATGATTTAATGACCTATGGATTTTTACAAAAAGCCTTTGTCACCTCAATTATGGTAGGTGTCATTTGTGGAATAATCGGGAGTTTTATTGTTCTACGTGGTATGGCACTAATGGGAGATGCGATTTCACATGCAGTTCTACCAGGTGTAGCAATTTCCTACATGCTTGGCATCAATTTCTTTTACGGTGCTGTCGCAACAGGTGTTTTGACAGCATTTGGGATCGGAGCGATTTCACAAAACAGTCGCATTAAAAATGACTCTTCCATCGGTCTCGTATTCTCCGCATTTTTTGCACTCGGAATCATTTTAATCACGAAGGCCGGCAGCGCGACCGATCTGACTCAAATATTGTTTGGAAATGTATTGTCTGTTCAGACTTCAGACATGTGGTTGACACTAGCTGTCGGATCATTTGTCATTCTAGTTGTCATATTGTTCTTTAAAGAATTACTTGTATCTAGTTTCGATGAGACAATGGCTGCTGCATATGGTTTAAAAGTCCGTTTAATTCACTATACCATCATGTTTTTATTGACACTTGTCACAGTTGCATCATTGCAGACGGTCGGCGTTATCTTAGTAGTTTCTATGTTAATCACACCTGCTTCAACGGCATATTTACTAACAAACCGTCTTTCTGTCATGGTTGTTTTGGCAGCTTTCTTCGGTGCTTTATCTTCGGTTATCGGTCTATACTTCAGTTTCTTGTATAACCTACCATCTGGTCCCGTGATTGCGCTTGCTACATTTTCTATATTCGTACTTGCTTTTCTATTCGCACCTAAACAAGGCATTGTATCGAAGAAAATTAGAGCGATGAGCAAGAAAAAGGTAGTCACAAACTAAACATCTCATTATGCTAATGAACCATGTACTTCCAGGCAGAAAATATAAACTAAAAAAAGGGGTAGAATTAAGAACATGAAGAATTTAAGTAAATGGTTCGTTCTCGGATTGCTTGCAGTATTTATGCTTGCAGCTTGTGGTAACGACAAAGAAACCAATGGAAAAAACGATGATAAAAACAATGAGTCATCAGAATCAAGCGACAAATTAAAAGTGGTTACATCCTTTACAATTATTGCGGATATGGCTAGAGAAATCGGAGGAGAGTTTGTAGAAGTTTATAATCTTGTGCCTACTGGTACAGATCCTCATGAATACGAGCCTTTACCAAATGATATTAAAGCAGCCACCAATGCAGACATTCTTTTCTACAACGGTTTAAATCTTGAAGGTGGAGAACACGGTTGGTTTATGAAAATGATGAAAACAGTCAAACAAAAAGATGAAAACATCTACAGTTTAACAGAAAGAGTAGAACCTAAATATTTGTCAGGTGGCGACGAGCGTGATGAGGAAATTAACCCTCACGCATTTATTGACCCTGCGGTTGGTGTCAAAATGGCTGAAGATATGCGCGATGCATTAGTGAACAATCACCCAACAAACAGTGAAAAAATTAAGGAACTCGGTGATGCATATGTACAACGTTTAAAAGATCTTGATGCAGATTTTGAAGAACGCATCAGCACGATTCCAGAAGAAAACCGAATTCTAGTTACAAGTGAGCGTGCTTTCCAGTACTTGAACGACCACTACGGTTTAAAAGAAGCCTACATCTGGGAAATTGATACAGAAGAAAACGGCTCTCCAAAACAAATTAAAGATCTTGTGAACTTTATCCAGTCTCATAAAGTACCTGTTCTCTTCGTAGAATCGAACGTTGACACACGACCAATGGAAACAGTGTCTGCCGAGAGTGGCGTTCCGATTGCTGAAAAACCAATTTATTCAGATGAAATTGGAGACCCTGGTGATGAAGTTGATACGTATGTGAAATACCTAGAATACAATATGAATTTAATTCATGATGAATTAGGTAAAGTTAGATAATTAGAGATTAAGACAACAAAGAAGCCACTCTATTTAAAGGAGTGGCTTCTTTTTGTATGGTTTTTTTAGCGATTAAGTGAAGACAATGATTGCTAAAATCGCTGCAAGTACAAGTCTGTAAATCGCAAACGGTACGAGTTTAACTTTCGAGATGAGCTTCAAGAAGAAGCGAATCGAGATGAGTGCAAAAACAAATGCACTGACAAAACCAACGATGTAAAACGAGAGATCATCCATTGAAAGGTGTTCCCAGTTTTTCAGGACCGATACAAGACTTGCACCAATCATAATCGGCACTGCCATAATGAATGTGAAATCAGCTGCTGTCTTGTGATTCATACCAAACAAAACACCGCCTGAAATGGTTGCTCCTGAACGTGAAAACCCTGGCCATAATGATAGACACTGAACAAGTCCAACCGTAAAAGCTTGCTTGTATGTAATCTGATCCAATGTTTTCACTGGCGGATTTTTAGGTCCGAATTTATCCGCGGCTATCATCAGTATTGCTCCCACAACCAAAGCATATATGACTGTTTTGATTCCTGATAATTCCAAGTCAATAAAATCTTTGAAAATGAAACCAACGATTACCGCCGGCAACATACCAACAATGACATGAGCCAAATTGAATCGGTCATTCATTTTTTGTCCGTCTATTTTATAAAGACCTACTAAACTGAAGAGACGTTTCCAAAAAACAATAACAACCGCTAATATTGATCCAAGCTGTATGACAATTTTAAATGTAAATGCCGACCGATCTCCAAGAAAGTTTGTTATCTGTAACCACATATCATCTACAATAATGAGATGCCCCGTTGATGATACAGGTGCAAATTCGGTCATTCCTTCAACAAACCCTAATATAAGTGCTTTTAATAACTCAACAAAATCCATAAGGTTTTACGCTCTCTTTCTGCGGAAGCGGATATACCAAAAACAAACCACAAATCCGCTAAACACTAGTAATAAATAAACAATGTAAGAATAGATATCCATATACTGTACAATGAGTTCCCAGTTCTTACCTACAGCAGCACCAACTGAAACAAGGATTGTATTCCAAATCAAGCTTCCAACCGTTGTAAGCAACAAAAACAATGGAAAATTCATATTCGCCATACCTGCAGGAATCGAAATTAGACTTCGTATAAGTGGAACCAATCGACAAAAGAATACCGTCCATGGTCCAAACTTATTGAACCACTCTTCTGCTCTATGGACGTCTTTTCTCGTAAGCCGCAGTATGGAGCCAAAACGATCCACAAACCTTTCCAAAACGCTTACATCAACGAGAAGACCAATACTGTACAAAACCATAGCCCCAATAACCGAACCAACAGTCGCCACTCCAATGACACCTATTCGAGTCATTTCAGAATGAGTCGTCATAAATCCACCAAATGTAAGAATCACTTCTGACGGAATAGGTGGAAATAAGTTTTCAAGCATTATTAATAAGAATACACCAAAATAACCAAACTGGCTCATAAAATCAATAATCCATTCTTCCACACCAAGCCTCCATCAATCTATTTTTCTAGAAAACCCAAGCAAGAATAGCTGATACCGTTTATTGGACGCCTATTATCGGGTTTAGTTCCGTCGTCCTTCTCCTTACTTTACGCGATATCGAGAAAAGTTATTACATTTCTAACCGCTGTGGACAAGTCTTCTTTATTAACAATTATCCACATGGTTCAGGCATAACTTTTGAATTTGTGGATTGTTTCAGAATATTAAGACGTTTTTCGACTAAATCGTACATTATTTGTATAACTATCCACAACTCTTGTTACACACTTGGATAGTACTTCTTTTTTATCACTGCATACAGTATGTATCCAATCAACGCACCCGACGTATTAAAAATTAAATCATCTATCTCTGCGCTCCGATTTGTAAACAACATTTGAAACAACTCTATTGTTAGAGAATACCCAAATCCATAGACGCCAATTGCAATAAGATTGCGACACCGCTTAAATAAAAGCGCTAGAAAAAAACCGAACGGTATTGTCATCATGATATTGCCCACAGCAAAGTACGTAGCAAGTTTAGGCGTTCGACCGTATTGCGTAAGAATTTCTTTAAATGGCGACCACTGCATTTCCAAAACATGAGTATATGGAGCAATAAATTGAAATGGATAAAACGTAAGATGAAACACGATTAATAAGTACGTGAAGAAGAGGTAGATTCCAACTTCGCGAGCGATTTTGACATTTCCTTGTGTTTTGTATTTAGATATACGCGACACCAAAAATACGGATATTGCCAACAGGGCAATTATGAAAAAAGGCACTTTCAAGCCTAAATGCGCAGCACCTGTGAAAACAGCAAAAAGAATTAATACAACAGGAAACATCCAACCATATCCAATAGTTACTAATGCCGAAAACCCTAAAACAATTGTACTTGGAATGAATACAAAAAGAATTATTGTTAAAAAGATATCTGACATTCTATCCCCGTAAAACAATGAGGCTGTTGAAATACACGTCAGAATAAGTGCCACTGGAAGAACCCACGGTAATTTTCTCATGCATGATACTCCGTTCATAAGTTTACGATTCACTTACTATTGTAACAGAATGTCTTCGGTTTATTTCTATAATAAAAAGAAAAGCCATCCGAAATCAAATCGGATGGCTTACCGTTAAACTTCCTTAAGTTGTTCAGACAATTGCTTGCGAAGTACTCTTTTCAAAAACTTTCCTACAGATGTTTTTGGAATTTCAGCCATAAATACAATATCATCTGGAATCCATAACTTCGCAAATTGTGTTCCTAGATAATCGAGCAATTCCTTTTTCATCGGATCGTCTGCTTTTTGCCCGTCTTTTAAAACGACACAAGCAAGTGGCCTCTCTTGCCATTTTTCATGTGGCACAGCTATGACCGCTGCTTCAAAGACTGCTTCGTGCGTCATTAAAGCATTTTCAAGATCTACTGAGGAAATCCATTCTCCCCCACTTTTTATAAGATCAGCTGTCCGGTCCATCAATTTAAGATAACCGTCTTCAGTCATTACTGCTATATCTCCTGTATAGAGCCAACCGTCTTTAAATGCTTCCGCAGTGCGCTCGTCCTTATAATATTCACTTGCAATCCAAGGGCCTTTAATCGTTAATTCGCCCATTGTTTTTCCATCCCACGGAACCACTCCATCGTCATTCACAATTCGAACTTCAAGCCCAGGCATTGTAAGTCCTTGTAGAGCTCGAATGTCAATTTTTTCATCCGCCGACAGGCTTTCCATTTTCGATGTGAATACGGATAGACTAACAAGCGGAGACGTTTCAGTAAGGCCATAGCCTACAATAAAAGGTACCCCGTGCTTTTCTTCAAAAGCGCGAATCAAACCTTTCGGAGAAGCAGCCCCACCGCAAACAATTGCCCGTAAAGACGAGATATCACGCGGATTTTCTTCAAGCTCTTTAAGTACCGCAAGCCAAATCGTTGGTACACCTGCTGTTATTGTGACCTTTTCTTTCTCTATTAAATCAAGGATGAGCGCGGGGTTGAATCCGGGTCCCGCAAGAACTTGCGTCGTTCCAAAGAATACTGCCGCAAAAGGTATTCCCCAAGCATTGACATGGAACATTGGCACGATTGGCATTGCTACATCACGCTCACGTATGCCCATTGCATCTGCGAGTCCGAGAGCATAACTATGAAGCACAATGCCTCTATGTGTGTAGACTACGCCTTTTGGATTCCCAGTAGTTGCGGAAGTATAACACATACCCGCTGGTGAATTTTCATCGAGATCTTCTGGGAACTCATACAAATCTGATGCCGCATCCAGCAGTGCCTCATACGAATGCACATTTGGAAGTGTAGTCTCTGGAACCTCTTTACTATCCCCCATAATGACGTAATGTTTCACTGTTTTAAGCATCGGTGCGAGTTGCGCCAAATGCGGAAACAGATTGTCATCTACTAGTAGTATTTCATCTTCTGCATGGTTAATGACATACGCAATATGTTCTGGAGATAAGCGAATATTAATCATATGAAGAATCGCACCGGTACAAGGTACACCAAAATATGCCTCTAAGTGGCGGTGATGATTCCATCCAAACGAACCGACTTTCGTACCTTGCTTCATACCTAGTTTCGTTAGTGCATCTGCAAGTTTACGTGTTCGTTTTGCCCAATCACGATATGGAATTCGGTGAATGGTATCTTCAGCTGTCCGTGAAATGATTAACTTGTCTGGAAAGAATTGTTCTGCCCTTTTTATAAACGAAGACAATAGTAGTGGTGTTTGCATCATAATCATCCATCTCCTTTTTAGTTGGAATAATTGGTTTGTTAGAAAAACTCCTGATGAATAAGCGCAAAAAAAGTAGTACAATGCCCCAGATAATACTATGAGATTTCCAAAACATTTAGAACAAGCCTTCACAAAATCATCTATCACACACAGACGAGTTAATAGACTTTTCACTTAATATAAGTTTACATGAAAACGCTTACAAATGATAGGTATATCTTAGATGGATTCAGCCTTAAGTCGTAGAAGAAAATCCGTATAATGCCCGTTTGGACAAGCCGGGAAACAATATAAGATTAAGTTATCAACGAAAGGAGGAACAACAGATGAAAAAATTTGGTCTTGTACTATTAGGCATTATCGCAGGAATCGTCGCTTTGGCAAATCTTGGATCCCTACTAGCACTCGTAATTTCAGTGGCGATTGCGTATGCGGGGTTCCATTACTTTAGAAAAAGCACCTCTACCTTTCCAAAATTGTTCTGGGGCGTAGTCCTACTTATAGGAATTCTCACTGCAATTTCAAACATACCTGCCTTCATCGGCATCATCGCTTTAATCGGCATGCTTTATGTTTGGAATAAATGGAAAGGCGTAAAGAATCCTTCAGTCATTCAGAAATCAAAGGATCCATTCGTAAACTTCGAACGCCAGTGGAATGAAATAACAAAATAACGAGGAGGAATAACTTATGAACTCACTTTGGAATCGTTTTAAATATACGGTACAGGCAGATCTTCATACTGCATTTGACAAAAAAGAAACCAAAAACCCAATCGCCATGCTCAATCAATATATTCGCGAGGCGGAGAAACAAACCGAATCTATCGGAATGTTTCTTGAACGACAAAGTAAACTGCAAGTAGAGTTGCAAAAAGAGATGAACGAAGCTGAAAATATGGCGAACAAACGTCGTGGCCAACTTGAACTGGCTAAGGAAAATAATGAGGAAGATCTAATTGCCTTTGCAGAAGCAGAAATTACCGCATACAACACGCGTGCTGCTGAGCTTTCGAATAGTGTTCTTGAAGCAGCTAATGAATTATGTATTCTTGAACGAAAATTTGAAGAAATGAAACATAAAGTAAAGGATATGAAAGTTCGACAACTTCAACTTATGGGGAAAGAAAATGTAACTCGAGCCCATCATCGAATGGATCAAGTGATTTCTCCTAGCAATGCAGAAAACAATTTTGCTACTGTAAATGAGATGAATGCATATATCGAAAACCTCGGAGGTAAGATTAACCAAGAATACGAGGCCTCATCGATGGAAAGAAGATTGGAATCCTTAACAAAGAATTCAACAAAAGAAGAAGTAATTGTGTAAACTATAAGATAGAGGAAGGCGTTAAGACTCGCCTTCCTTATAAATAATTCATCGACATCTAGAAGGGGGAATACAGTTATGAAACGAATCGACACGAGTAAAATTACATTTTGGGTAGTTGCATTCCTTCTTCTCATTTTCCTTGAGTCGGCTTTCTTTCACAATGGGAATATCGTGTTCGTCCTTCTAGGTGCCGGACTGCTTTATTATGGTTCTCGTAAACGCTCAAAATGGATGTTTGTACTCGGAATCATTTTTATCGTCATGGCGCTTCTTACTTTGTGGAGTTTACGCCTTTTAATCTTCATGATTATTGTTTATATCTTAGTGAACCTCTGGAAAGGCATTCCTTCTGAAGAAATCATGCGTCCAATAAAGGAATTTCAAAAAGAAACACCCAATGGGATTTGGAAAAACAATTTGTTTTCCATTCAATCCTCCCCTTTTTCATCTTACGAATGGGAGGACATTCAAATTCAAGGGATTTTCGGGGATATCCATATTGACGTTACGGATACGGTTCTGCCAAAAGGTACTTCTTTCATAGCTGTTCGCCAAGGTATCGGAAAGATTAAAATCGAATTACCTTATGAAATTCCCGTTCGCATTCATTACACATCATTACTTGGGGACGCCAAAATATTTGACATCACACGAAAGCGTTTGATCAATGAGTCTCTTTATATGAAGGATAGTTACGAAGGGAAACGAGACAATGATCCCGAGTTAATCATTTCACTCTCGACATGGCTTGGAGATATTGAGGTGACAAGAAAATGAAATCATTTATTGGTCGTGGAGTGTTTTTATCTATTTTATTTACAAGTATCGCAGCCGTCTATGTATTCTTCCTTCTCGACGTACCCATTGAAGAAAGTTGGTCCGTATTTATTGAACTACAGTATTCAGATGTCCCTCTAAGTTGGTGGATTCTAAATACAGCACTTGTTCTTGGCTGGGGCATCGCAATTTGGATGTATTCTATTGATCGCTCGAAAGAAAAAGCAATCGAAATTCGAATGGCTAAATTAATGGACCAGGAAAAAATTCAGTATCCGAAAGAAAAGTTTACTCCCCGAATGGACAGAGCAATTGACACAGTTTCAACTGTGATCCAAACACAGAAAAAAAGTTTGCAACGAATTATTGAAGAACGCGCAGAAACACAGGACCAACTCATTCAAGAACGAATCATACAAGAACGACAACGTCTTGCACGGGAATTACATGATTCCGTTTCCCAGCAATTATTTGCGGCTTCCATGTTATTGTCCGCACTGACGGAGGGAAGCGACAACGAACACTTACAAAAACCTTTGCTGCAAGTGGAACGAATGGTACAACAAGCACAGCTCGAAATGCGGGCACTTTTACTTCATTTACGCCCCGCCGCACTTAATAACAAGTCTCTTGCCAAAGGACTTGAAGAGTTGTTGGAAGAACTAAAAGAAAAAGTACTATTCGACATCCGCTATCGTCTAGAAGAAGTATCTTTATCAAAAGGCGCAGAAGACCATCTTTTTCGGATTGCACAAGAAACATTGTCAAACACACTTCGTCATGCACAAGCGTCAGAAGTCGATGTATTATTTGTCGAACGCGACGGTCTTGCAATATTCCGTGTACAAGACAATGGTATTGGATTTAAAGTAAGTGATGGCAAGGGCGGATCCTACGGTTTACAAAACGTCAAAGAGCGTGCAATTGAAATTGGCGGAACATGCAAAATTGTTTCAGTCCCCGCGCAGGGAACAATTGTAGAAGTACAACTGCCTATTGGAAATGGAGAGGATTCGAATGATTAAAATTTTACTTGTAGATGATCATGAAATGGTACGCATCGGTGTATCTACCTATTTGCAGATTCAGCCGGATATGGAGGTTATCGGAGAAGCAGTTAACGGACTGGAAGCAGTTGAAAAAGCACTTTTGTTAAGACCGGACATTATTTTAATGGATATGGTGATGCCGGAAATGAATGGCGCTGAGGCAACTGCGGCGATTATTAAGGAATGGCCGGAAGCAAAGATTGTCATTGTCACAAGTTTTCTAGATGACGACAAAGTATATCCAGCACTTGAGGCGGGTGCAATAAGTTATATATTGAAAACATCCAACGCCAAACGAATTGCAGAAGCCATTCGGGAAACATTAAAAGGACAAACTGTTTTAGAACCTGAAGTGACTACGAAAATGATGAAAAGAATGCGAGCTAACAACGACCGACTTCCCCATCAAGATTTAACGGAACGCGAGATCGAAATATTACTGCAACTCGCAAAAGGGAAATCAAATCAAGAAATTGCAGATGAGTTGTTCATCGCATTGAAGACAGTTAAAACTCACGTCAGTAATCTCCTTTCAAAACTAGGAGTTCAAGACCGAACACAGGCAGTCATCTATGCTTTTCAACATGAATTGGTGAAATAAGCTTTCTAAAATGTCCCTGGTTGTTTAAATTTATGTAATAATTTTTTCTTTTCTACACATAAAAAAACAGCCCTATTTTAAGGCTGTTCTTCCTTACTTTTATTGTCGCTGAAAGCTGAGGGCTTATGTTCCCCTTTATCATTTGTTTCATTTTCACGAAAAACCTGTGTAGAGTCCGATTCCGATGGATCAGAAAGCGGAAGCTCTTTTCCACCATCTTTCATATGCACATCACGGTTAGGTTCAAAATCAGCTTTATTAGGATATTTATCATTGTGCTTAGCCATAATATCTCCTCTTTTCCTATTTAATTCTCACAACTATTTATTCGTTGGAGGGATAGAAATACGGATAAAATCAATCGTTTACCATGTCCAACTCCAAGTACTCTTTTAGTACTTCGGTTCGAACAAGGTCTTCTCCTTTATTATATTAAAAAAACAATAAAGAATTAGTCCTCACTTCTACAATACCCTTAAAGACGAATACTCAAACATATGCCTATGTTTGAGTATCTGAAGACTGGATAAAACTGCATGACCTAGCTAAAATGAACTTTGGCAAATCACACAGTTTTTCTACCTATGAATTCGTAGGAATTTCTACAGTTACTTTGAATAAATCACCATCAAGTTCGACTTTCATATTACCGCCATGCATATCGACAATCGACTGTGCAATGGCAAGACCCAGACCTGAACCTTCCGTATGTCTTGATGTATCCGCGCGTTTGAAACGTTCGAATAATTCATCAACATTCTCACCTAGCTCATACTTCGTCACGTTCTTCACGATGAATTCCGCAGTCCCCCCCACTTTCCGGAGCGTAATATAGACACGTGTTCCCGGCATCGTATATTTAATTGCATTTAAAATTAAATTGTCGAGGACACGCCACCATCTCTGCCCATCAACGAAAGCGATCAGTGCAGTCTCAGGAAGTGTTGTTCGGAAATCCAGACCAGATGTCACAATCTCTTCTTCGTGCTCCGCCAATGCTTGTTGAAGAAGTTGCGTTAAATCGACTCGTTGCTTGTTCAATTCCAAATTACCGCTGGCCATCTTAGATACTTCAAACAAATCCTCTATTAATGTTTTTAGCCTCTGTGATTTTGCATCAATAATATCGACATACTTTGCACGCTCTTCAGCGGATATATTTTCACCTTTAAGCAAGTCCGTATACGTAATGATTGATGTGAGTGGAGTTCGTAAATCATGGCTTACATTCGTAATCAATTCCGTTTTCAAACGTTCACTTTTTGCTTGTTCGCTCATTGAACTCCGTACACCTTCACGAAGATTGTTCAAACTGACTGCATGATCCGCAAGTGGTGATTTCCCTTCAATCGGGATTGGTTCATGAAGCGTCCCATTAGCCATTGCTTCAGTCGCGTGGATTATACGATTTAAATATGCAGAACGTCTTACAAAGATATAGAGAATTGGTAAAGCAAAGATGACTACGAGTGGAATATAAACAATGATTAGCATTGGTTGAAACGCAACCACCATGAACCCTATTCCAGCCAAGAAAAAACCTATGAGCAAAAGGAATGTTTGCATACCAATCGTTTTTCTTACAAATGAATCTTGTAGTGCTAAGAAAAATTTCAAAGTATAACTGTTTTTAATGTCTTCTTCCAACATGCCTTTATGTTTCAAACGTTCAACGATATTCACAAGTTGGAAAGCAATAAATGCAACGGCAACCGCCAAAGCAATGAGCCAAAAAATGCGCTCTGCCCAAATGCCTGTATTGTACTGGTAATAGAACCCGAAGAGTTCCACTGCTCTAAAATGAATTAATTGCACTGTAAATAAAAGTGTAAGGAATACAATCACTGCTTTCAAATCAATTTTCAATCGATTGTAGCGTGCTGTAAATTCCGACTTCAAAACCCATTCTTTTTTGAATTTCAACACTGTAAATAATGCAACCGCCGCCAATATTCCAAGCAACCAAATCGTGTACGTACTGTACTTTCTTTTATTATAATCCTTCACTTCCGCACTTAAAGCACCTTTCGTGAGTGCTGCTTTCGGAACAATGACAAGTCCTTCGAATGTTCGAATAGGGTTTTTATAAGAAGGTATGTCACTACTAGATTCTGTCGCATATTCGTCCCCCCATGAAGGCCCTATCGCATTCATACTATAGCCATCATCAAACCAATTCATATTCGAATCATTTGAAGGAATTGAACTCGCCTTATATAATCCATCAGATGTATTAAATGACTTTTGATACGCCTCCGGTTCAGATGATTCGATGTTACCCGAAGAAAAGGTCTCCCCATTTTTCACATCTGTAAATTTGTAGTAGATCGGGAAACTTCTTGCTTCAGAATCCTTAATACTCTCCAAATAATGGTCAATTGCAACTGTTTTTTCAGTTCGTATTTTTTCTTCTACATGAGTATCATTTTCAAAGTTTTTTTGGATATCCTCAATTTTATTATCGCGTTCTTTAGTAAGAGATTCTTCCAAAACTTTATTTTTCGCTTCTGCTGCTTCTGCAATACGGTCCATATATTGTCCTTGTATGTCCGAAATCTGGTCACCCAGTGATCCATATCGATTCCGATGCTCTTCAATTTCTTCTCTCGTTACTTGAATCGATTTTATTGCCTCTTCCCGATCTAACGGGTTGAGTACAGCAGGACCAATTTGAGAATAAAATGCATCCATTTCACTTTGAAATTGTGGTGTGTCTACGTAACTTTTCCCTACATATTTCGGTGCTGTTTCCATAAAAGATGACACAGCAATTAAGACGAGTGCTGCAAGCATAGCCCACATAAATAGCAGAAGACGATTACTTTTCATACTCATACGCCTCCTTTAATAGACCACATAAGTTGTGCGATCAGTTGACTTGAACGACCCATTCCACTGTTAACTATATCGATGACGTGGGAGAAACAGTATGCAATGCTCACTATTGCGATGACTATACCAATAACAGACCAAACAATTGCAGAATCATTTTTCGATTTTGTAACCAATTCCCCACACCACCTTTACGTATCTCGGATTTTTTGGATCCGTTTCGATCTTTTCACGAATTTTCCGTATGTGAACAGCAACGATGTTTTCCGCATTGTATGCTTCTTCATTCCAAACACGTTCATAAATATCGTTAATGGAAAACACACGTCCCGCATTTTTCATGAGCAGTTCTGTAATTTTATATTCAATCGGTGTAAGCTTTACGACAACATCTTCAACTGTAATCTCTTTTGCCTCCTCATCAAGAGTAAGTCCATCAATTACAATCTTTTGTTGTTTCCCGTCATACGTGCCAAATTGCACATAACGCCGCAATTGAGATTTCACACGGGCCATTAATTCCATCGGGTGGAACGGCTTCGTTACGTAATCATCAGCCCCGACGGATAATCCGTGGATTTTATCGGAGTCCTCAGCTTTTGCGCTCAACATGATAATCGGAATGTTACGATTTTCTCTAATTTTAAATGTCGCTGTGATACCGTCCATATTGGGCATCATAATATCGAGTATGAGGAGATGTACCTCGTTCTTCTCCAGGAGTTCAAGAGCCTCTTTGCCATCCGCAGCCTTTAGCACCTCATACCCTTCATTTTTCAAATAAATTTCAATCCCGTCGCGAATTTCCTGGTCGTCATCCGCAACGAGTACTGTGAACTTAGTCATCATCCGCACCTCGCTTTTCTCTATGATACCAATTCTAGCGGGTGAATCTTAATATTCACCCACTGTAATTATGAAGAATTTCTTAAGATGGAATTAAATCTATATAAAAGTCTTGGACAGGAAGGACTTTTTCAAAAATAAGCATGCTTACAATTAACACTTTGACTGTTATCTATGGTGATTCCGGGGACATTACGCGATTCAGAGGACATCCATGGCAATGGCGCGGATATAAGTCAGGGTTGAGAGGACATTACAGAGGATTCCGGGGACATTACCCGATTCAGAGGACATCCCTGGCAATGGCGCGGACATAAGTCAGGATTGAGAGGACATCACAGAGGATGGCGGGGACATAACGAGATTCAGAGGACATCCATGGCAATGGCGCGGACATAAGTCGGGATTGAGGGGACATAATGCGATTGAGAGGACATCAATGGAAATTGTGCGGACATAAGTCAGGGTTGAGAGGACATCACAGTCAAGTCCATAGTCTTGTGTACTTTTCCTTAATCGTGTTTTCAACTTTTCACTTTGTATATAGAATTCACACGAAGCTAGATAACTCGCGACTTTACTTGGA
>NZ_JBHUGI010000007.1:0-1604 GCF_042681925.1 Sporosarcina siberiensis | reverse complement strand
GTCCGGGGAGGCGCGAGCACCCTTTGATCCGGAGATTTCCGAATGGGGAAACCCACCTTTACGGTCTGCGAATGTGAACTTCAGCTCCGGCTGGAGTTCTGGTTCGTAGGTCGTTCAAAGGTACATTGACCTGAATACATAGGGTTCAATGAGCGAACCCGGGGAACTGAAACATCTCAGTACCCGGAGGAAAGGACATCAACCGAGACTCCCGTAGTAGTGGCGAGCGAACCGGGACCAGGCCAGTGCTGTCGTGACATAAAGCCGAACGATCTGGAAAGGTCGGCCATAGCGGGTGATAGCCCCGTAGGCGTCAATTAGCGACAGACTCGAGTAGGGCGGGACACGTGAAATCCTGTCTGAACATGGGGGGACCATCCTCCAAGCCTAAGTACTCCTCAGTGACCGATAGTGAACAAGTACCGTGAGGGAAAGGTGAAAAGCACCCCGACGAGGGGAGTGAAATAGAACCTGAAATCGGAAGCCTACAAGCAGTCGGAGCCACCACGCGTGGTGACGGCGTACCTTTTGTATAATGGGTCAGCGACTTCATGTGCCGTGCAAGCTTAAGCCGTTAGGTGTAGGCGCAGCGAAAGCGAGTCTGAATAGGGCGAATAAGTACGTCGCATGACGACCCGAAACCAGGTGATCTATCCATGAGCAGGTTGAAGGCTGGGTAACACCAGCTGGAGGACCGAACCCGTGCCCGTTGAAAAGGTCTGGGATGACTTGTGGATAGGGGTGAAAGGCCAATCAAACCTGGACATAGCTGGTTCTCCGCGAAATCTATTTAGGTAGAGCGTCAGACGAATTCCTTGGGGGGTAGAGCACTGGATGGATGCGGGCGGCGCGAGCTGTACCAATTCTAACCAAACTCCGAATACCCAAGAGAACTATCTGGCAGACACACGGCGGGTGCTAACGTCCGTCGTGAAAAGGGAAACAACCCTAACCATCATCTAAGGCCCCCAAGTAACGGCTAAGTGGGAAACGATGTGGGATTGCTTTGACAACCAGGATGTTGGCTTAGAAGCAGCCATCATTTAAAGAAAGCGTAACAGCTCACTGGTCAAGCGATCCTGCGCGGAAAATGTAACGGGGCTCAAGCCGTTCGCCGAAGGTATGGGTGTGCGCAAGCACGCGGTAGCGGAGCGTTCCGTAAGCCTGTGAAGGTCAGCCGTGAGGCTGGCTGGAGGTATCGGAAGTGAGAATGCTGACATGAGTAGCGACAAAGAGTGTGAGAGACACTCTCGCCGAAAGTCCAAGGGTTCCTGCGTAAAGTTAATCTGCGCAGGGTTAGCCGGCCCCTAAGGCGAGGCCGAAAGGCGTAGTCGATGGGAACCAGGTAAATATTCCTGGGCCAGTTGGAAGTGACGAATGACGTAAGTTGTCAGGGCTTATTGGATTGCTCCTGGCAGCGAAGTTGTTCCTGGAAATAACTCCAACAGAGACCGTACCCGAAACCGACACAGGTGGACTGGTAGAGCATACCAAGGCGCTTGAGAGAACTATGCTGAAGGAACTCGGCAAATTGCACGCGTAACTTCGGGATAAGCGTGACTCACCTTGCGCAAGCAAGACTGAGTGGCACAGGCCAGGGGGTT